>CBRAFF010000095.1:0-6357 GCA_967755155.1 uncultured bacterium | reverse complement strand
GGATCACGCCCACGCTCTGGGTGCGCAGGCCGTCGCAGATGGTACGCGAGGTCTCCTCCGCCGGCCACTCCACGATGTTCCCGGTGCGGAAGCTTTCCTGCGTGTCGCCGGCCAACTCCGGCTCCACGCCCACAACCTTGGCGCTGGGCTTGGTCAGCTTCACTGCCGCGGCCACGCCGCTCAGCAGACCGCCGCCACTGACCGGCGAAAGCACCAGGTCCACCTCCGGCAGGTCTTCGACGATCTCCAGACCGCAGGTAGCCTGTCCGGCGACGATGTCGGCGTCGTCGTAGGGCGGGACGATGACGTAGCCGTGCTGGGCGGCCAGTTCCTCCGCCTTCTTCTGACGCTCGCTGCTGGCCGGGCCCACGGTGACGACCTCCGCGCCCAGGGCGCGCGTGCCCTCGAACTTCGAGCGCGGCGCGTTGTCGGGCATGACGATGACCGCGGGGACGCCGAAGGCGCGGGCCGCGTAGGCCACCGCCTGCGCATGGTTGCCGCTGGAGTAGGTGATGACGCCGCGCTTACGCTCCGCCTCGGGCAGGGACGCGACCTTGTTGTAGGCGCCGCGGATCTTAAAGGCGCCGATGGGCTGGAAGCTTTCCGCCTTGAAGTAGAGCCGGCGCGCGCCCAGCCGCCGCGGGAAGGGAACCAGCGGCGTGCGCACGGCCACGCCGCGAATGCGCTCTTGCGCTTTTCGGACGTCTTCGAGGGTGACGATCGTTGTCTCTCCGGCGGGCTCTCGCCACTCGCCACTCGGTACTCGCCGCTCGAAACTAGATCTCCAAGATCACCGGCATGATGAGCGGGCGCCGCTGCGTGCTCTTGGAGATGAAGCGCTTCAAATCCTGGCGGATCTTTTCCTTGATGACGCCGTAGTCGCCCTTCTCCTCGTCGCTGGAGTCCTCGAGCGTCTTGCCGATGATGTCGCGCGCGCGTTCCAGGAAGCCGTCCTCGCCGGCGGCGAAGCCGCGCATCACGATCTCCGGCGCCGCTTCCACCCGCCCGGTCAGCTTGTTGATGGCGATGATGGGCAGCACGATGCCGTCCTCGCTCAGGTGCATGCGGTCCTTGATCACCAGGTCCTCGACCACGTCGGTGCGCGAGCCGGAATCGATGCACACGCGGCCCACGGTGACTTTTCCCGCCTTGCGCGCGCCCTGTTCGTCGAACTCCAGCACCTGGCCGCTTTCCAGCAGGATCACCTGGCCCACTGCGGCATGCATGGAGGCGGCCAGCTCGGCGTGCCGCTTTAGTTGCCGGTACTCGCCGTGGATGGGGATGAAGTAGCGCGGCCGCACCAGGTTGATGATGAGCTTCAACTCCTCCTGGCTGGCGTGCCCGCTCACGTGCACCGGCGGCGAGGAGCCGTCGTCGTAAATGACGTAAGCCTCGCGGCGGAAGAGATGGTCGATCATGCGGTAGATGGCTTTTTCGTTCCCCGGGATGATGCGCGAGGAGAGCACCACGGTGTCGCCCTTCTCGATGTGGGCGTGCTTGTGGTTGTCCACGGCGGCGCGCGAGAGCGCGGACATGGGCTCGCCCTGGGTCCCGCTGATGAGCACGCACACCTTCTCCGGCGGCATGTTCTTGATCTCGCCGGGATGGATCAGCGTGCCGTCGGGGATCTCGACGTAGCCCAGGTCCTGCGCGATCTCCGTGGACTCGTTCATGGAGCGCCCCACCAGCGCCACCTTGCGCCTGTGATGCACCGCCATGTCCACCGCCAGCTTGATGCGGTGGATGGAAGAAGAAAAACAGGAGATGTAGAGCCGCCGCTGGGTGCGGGCGAAGACTTCGTCGAACTTGCGCCGCACCGCGCGCTCACTGGGCGTATAGCCGGGGCGCTCCACGTTGGTGGAATCCTGGAAGAGCGCCAGCACGCGCTCCTTGCCGTACTCCGCGAAGGTGTGCAGGTCGAACAGGCGGTTGTCGGTGGGCGTGGGGTCCACCTTGAAGTCGCCGGTGTGCATCACAACGCCCAGGGGCGTGTGCAGGGCCAGGGCCACGCAGTCCACCAGGCTGTGCGTCACCTGGATGGGATTGATCTCGAAGGGCCCCACCTTGAAGCGCTCGCCGGGAACCATCTCGTTGAGCGAAGCGTTGTCCAGCAGGCCGTGCTCTTCCAGCTTGCCCTCCACCAGGGCGAGGGTGAACTCGGTGCCGTACACCGGCACGTTGAGCTCGCTCAAGATCCAGGGCAGAGCGCCGATGTGGTCCTCGTGCCCGTGGGTCAGCAGGATGGCGCGCACCTTGTCGCGGTTCTCGACCAGGTAGGTGATGTCGGGGACCACGATGTCCACGCCCAACAGCTCGGACTCGGGGAACATCAGGCCGGCGTCGATGACCACGATGTGGTCGCCCCAACGCACGGCCATGCAGTTCATCCCGAACTCGCCCAGACCGCCTAGGGGCACGATTTGAAGTTTTCCAGCAGGCATGAGGAACCTTTGATGCTAGCACACTGTTGCGCAGCGGACGGGCGCGCTAGTCGCCGGCGGGTTCGGGCGCGGGCTGGGGCGGCTGCAACAGCTCATATCCCTCGGAGCGCGCGACGTAGGTGGCCGCGGCCAGGTCGCCGGTCACGTTGAGCGTGGTGCGGCACATGTCCAGGATGCGGTCCACTCCCAGGATGACCGCGATGAGCGCCGGGTCCACGTGGATGGTCGACAGGACCACGATGATGAAGGGGATCGACCCGGAGGGCACGCCGGCGGTGCCCACTCCGCCCAGGATGGCCAGGTACACCACCATGAGCTGCTGTCCCACGGTCAGGGGCACGCCCGCGAGTTGCGCCAGGAACAGCACGGTGACGCCCTCGTACAGCGCCGTGCCGTTCTGGTTGGCGGTGGCGCCCACGGTGAGCACGAAGCTGTTGATCTGCGGAGGCACGCCCAGGTTCTCTTCCGAGACCCGCAAGGCGGTGGGCAGCGTGGCGTTCGACGAGGAGGTGGAGAAGGCCGTGAGCATCGCCGTCTTCACCCGCCGGAAGAAATCCAGGGGCGAGAGCCGGGAAAGAAAATAGACCGAGAGCGAGTACACCCCGAACATGTGCAGGGCCAGCCCCAGCAGGACGGTGACCACGAACCAGCCCAGCGCTCCCAGCAAGTCCAGCCCGAAGCGCGCGGTGTTGGTGAACAGCAGGCAGGCCACCGCGTAGGGCGCGAACTTCATGATGAGGTCCACGATCTTGGCGCTGAGGTCGAATATCACCTGCAAGACGTTCAGGAACGGAGTGGCCGCGCCCGTGGGGAGGAGCGTGGCCGCGATGCCGACAACTACGGCGAAGAACATCAGGTGCAGCATGTTGGGCGTTTCGGCGCTGGCCGCGGAGGCGGGGTTCGAGGGAATCAGCGTTTTCACCACCTGCATCAGCGCCGAGTCCTGGCCCGCCGCCTCGGCCTTCTTGGCATCTTCCAGCCGCTTCGCCGCCTCGGAGCCGTAGCGCTGCTTGAGTCCGGCGGCGGTGACTTGGTCGATGCGCGTACCGGGATGGATCACGTTGGCCAGCGTGATCCCGATGCCGACGGAGATGGCCGAGAACACCAGCGTGTAGCCGAACGTCTTCAGCCCCACCCGGCCCAGTCTGCGGATGTCGCCCACCCCGGCGACGCCGACGATGAGGGAAGAGACCACCAGGGGAACCACCACCATGAGCAGCAGCCGAAGGAAGAGCGTGCCCACCGGTTCGGTGATGTCGCGGATCATCCACGCGATCACCCAGTGCTCGCCGCCCAGCGCGGCATTGATGGCCACCCCAGCCGTCGCGCCCACCGCCAGCCCGATCAGGATGCGGCTGTGCAGCGGCAGCCCTTTGGGGCGGTCGGGGGTCTCATCCTTCAGGTCGGTGGCGAGTTCGTGCTCCAGCGCGTCGGGCTCGAGGCGGCCCGGCTTCGGCGGATTGTCTCGCGGGTCGGCCATGCTAGCGGAGCAAGTCTTCCAGTTCGACGCCGCGCGCCGTCTTCTGGTCGCGGTACTTGACGATGACCGGCGTGTAGAGCGAAAGGCCCCACTCCGCCGCCTTGCCTTGCTTCACCGCGCGCGCACCGGGGACCACTACGGCGTCCTCGGGGACGGTGAGCGGCTGCTCGGCGGAGGCGCGGTAGATCTCGCCGCGCACCGCGTCGTAGATGGGGGTGGAGCGCGTCAGGATGACGCCGGCGCCCAGCACGGCGCGCGCGCCCACGACGGCGCCGTCGTAGAGGCCGCAGTTGCCGCCGACCAGCGCCTCGTCCTCCACGATCACCGGCGTGGCGTTCACCGGCTCCAGCACGCCGCCCACCTGCGCGCCCGCGCTCAGGTGGACGCGCTTCCCGATCTGCGCGCAGGAGCCCACCAGCGCGTGCGAGTCGACCAGTGTGCCTGCGTCCACGTAGGCGCCCACATTGATGTACATGGGCGGCATGCAGATGACCGAAGGCGCCACGTAGGCGCCGGCGCGGATGGCGGAGCCGCCCGGGACCACGCGCACTCCGTCGCGCACGCGCAAGTGGCGGGCGGGGAAGGTGTCCTTGTCCACGAAGGTCAGGCCGCGGGCATCGCCCATCTCCGTCAGCTCCCCGATGGCGAAGCCCAGCAGGATGCCCTGTTTCACCCAGGGGTTGGCGCGCCAACGGCCGTCCACCTTCTCCGCGGCGCGGATCTTTCCCTGACTGAGCGCGTGGCGGAACGCGGTGAAGACGCGGTGCGCCTCCGCCAGGTCCCGCTTGGCGCCCTTCACCTCCGCGCCCAGCGCGAACAGCCGTTCGATGTTGGCTTTGAGTTCCTGCATTCAGTGCCTAACTCTTCAGAAGTCCGGCCTCGGCGGCGATCTTCTCCAGCTTGGCCCGCGTCTCCTTCTTCATGGGGACGAGCGGCAGGCGGTAGTGCTCGCCGATCCTGCCCATCATGGCCAGCACCGCCTTCACCGGCAGCGGATTGGACTCGATGAAGTTAGCCTGCATCAGCGCCAGGTACTTGCGATGCAGCTTGCGCGCCGTGGCCCAGTCGTTGGCCAGAGCCGCGCGCGTCATCTCCGCCATCTCCTTGGGGATCTCGTTCGAAGCGACGGAAATGATGCCCACGCCGCCCAGCGCGATCACCGGCAGCGTGAGCGCATCGTCGCCGGAGAAGACCAGGAAGCCCTCGGGCACTGCGTTGCACACATCGGCGATCTGGCTCATGTTCCCGCTGGCTTCCTTCACCGCGATGATGTTCTTGATCTCGGCCAGGCGCGCCAGCGTCGCCGGCTCGATGTTTGCGCCCGTGCGCCCCGGGACGTTGTACAGCACCAAGGGTTTCTCCACCGCCTTGGCGATGGCGGCAAAGTGCTGGTACTGGCCCTCCTGCGTGGGCTTGTTATAGTAGGGCGAGGCGGTCAGGATGGCGTCCACGCCTTTGATCTTGGCCACCGCCTTGGCCTTCTCCACCGCCTCGCGCGTGGAGTTCGAGGTCGCCCCGGCGACGATGGGCACCTTGCCGCCGGCCACCTCGATCGTCAGCTCGATGACCTGGCGGATCTCGTCCGGCGCGAGCGTCGGCGTCTCTCCCGTAGTTCCGCAGGGGACAAGGAAATCGATCTTCGACTCTACCTGCCACTCCACCAGCTTGCGCAGGGTGGGCTTGTCGAGGGAGCCGTCGGATTGGAACGGTGTTACCAGGGCCGTGCCGCAGCCGCGCAGGTTCATAGGCCGTCCATTCTGCAATCTGCAATCCTCAATCTGCAATCCTTAAAACGTCCTTGAACTCGAAAAATCCCTTTTTGCCCGCCAGCCACTCGGCCGCCTGGACGGCGCCCTCGGCAAAGCCGCGGCGCGACTTGGCGTCGTGGGTGATCATCATGGTGTCATTCGCCGAATCGAGCAAAATCACGTGCGTGCCCACCACGTCGCCCTCGCGGATGGAAGTGATCTCCAGATTCGTGCCGCCCGCCTGGTCCATGAGCTGCTTCATCTTGGCCGCGGTGCCGGAAGGCTTGTCCTTTTTCTGCTCGTGGTGGCGCTCCACGATGTGCCCGGCGTAGCCGTGCCTGAGCGCTGCTCCCGCGGCGCGCGCGATCTCAAACAGCACGTTCACTCCCACGGAAAAATTCGGGGCGTAGAGGAACCCGATGCCGCTCTTCTCGACCAACTCCTTCACCCGCGGCAGCTCCGCGTACCAGCCCGTGGTTCCGACGACCATGCTGGCGCCCGCCTGGGCGCAGGCTTCGATGTTCGCGACCACCGCCTGGGGCGTAGTGAAGTCGATGACGACGTCCACGCCACGCAGGCCGTCTTTGCTCAGGGCTTGGGCATTCGAGTTCTCGGCGGCGCCCAGGACGCGCACTTGGTGGCCGCGCTCCCGCACCACCTCCGCCACCAGCGACCCGGTCTTGCCCTT
>CBRAFF010000094.1:0-6367 GCA_967755155.1 uncultured bacterium | reverse complement strand
AGTCTGCCCGGCGCCAGCCCGGAGACCATGGCCTCGGCGGTGGCCACGCCGCTGGAGAAGCAGTTCTCCACCATCGCCGGTGTGGACTCGATGACCTCGTCCAGCGGGCTGGGCGCGACCTCCATCACCCTGCAGTTCAGCCTGGACCGCGACATCGATGCGGCGGCGCAGGACGTGCAGGCCATGATCGCCAAAGCGACGCGCGAGCTACCGCAGGACATGCCTTCGCCTCCCTCGTACCAGAAGGTGAACCCGGCGGATTCGCCCGTGATCTACATGGCGCTCAGTTCGTCCACCCTTCCGCTCTCCCAGGTGGACGAGTACGCCCAGACCATGCTGGCCCAGCGCATCTCCATGATCAGCGGCGTGGCCCAGGTGCAGGTCTTCGGTTCGCAGAAATACGCGGTGCGGGCGCAGCTGGACCCGCGGGCGCTCGCGACCCGCGGCATCGGCGTGGATGAAGTGGTGGGCGCCATCCAGCGCGGCAACGTCAACCTGCCCACCGGCACGCTCCATGGACCCAGCCAATCGGTGACCGTACAGGCCACCGGCCAGCTCACCGACGCCGCTGCCTATCGCCCCCTGATCGTGGCTTACCGCAACGGCTCTCCGGTGCGCCTGGCGGAACTAGGCCGGGTCATCGACAGCGTGGAGAACGACAAGAGCGCCAGCTGGTTCAACGACGACCGCTCCATCACCCTGGCCATCCAGAAGCAGCCGGGCACCAACACCATCGCGGTGGTGGACGCCATCAACCAGATGCTGCAAACCTTGAAGAAGCAGATCCCCGCCTCGGTCCAGATCAACATCGTCTTTGACCGCTCGGTCTCCATCCGCGACTCGGTCAACGACGTGAAGTTCACCCTGATGCTCACCATCTTCCTGGTCATCATGGTGATCTTCCTCTTTCTGCGCAACGTCTCGGCCACCATCATCCCCAGCCTGGCGTTGCCTATGTCCATTGTGGGGACGTTCGCGGTGATGTACCTGCTGGGCTACAGCGTGGACAACCTGTCGCTGATGGCCCTGACCCTTTCCGTGGGCTTCGTGGTGGATGATGCCATCGTCATGCTGGAGAACATCGTGCGCCACATGGAGGGCGGGGAGCCGCCCATGCAGGCCACCCTGCGCGGCTCGCGCGAGATCGGCTTCACCATCATCTCCATGACCCTGTCGCTGGCCGCCGTCTTCCTGCCCGTGCTGTTCATGGGCGGCATCCTGGGACGCCTGCTGCACGAGTTCGCCGTCACCATCGGCGCCGCTATCCTGGTCTCCGGCCTGGTCTCCCTCACCCTCACCCCCATGCTGTGCAGCCGCTTCCTGCGCCCTACCAAGGAGCAACACCACGG
This sequence comes from uncultured bacterium, assembly GCA_967755155.1. GTDB lineage: Bacteria > Acidobacteriota > Terriglobia > Terriglobales > Acidobacteriaceae > DASYVL01. Next base: position 5,018 of record CBRAFF010000094.1, on the reverse strand, counting down.
CAGCTTCTACAAGAAATCCGAACGGGTCTTCGACTTCGCCCTGGGTCTCTACGCGCAGACCTTGGGCTTCGTCATGCGCCACCGCCCCGCGACCATGCTGGTCTCGCTCGCTCTGCTGCTGGCGACTGTGGGCCTGTTCATCATCATCCCCAAAGGTTTCCTGCCCAACGAGGACATCGGGCAGATCCTCATCTTCACCGAGTCGGCGCAGGGAACCTCGTTCGAGAACATGGTGAAGCACCAGCGGGCGCTGGCCAAAGTGATGGCCGACGACCCCAACATGGCCTCCTTCATGTCCAGCGTGGACACCCGCTTCGGCGGCGCCAGCAACACCGGCCGCTTCTTCGCGCGCATGAAGCCGGCTTCGGAACGCCCGTCCGCCGAGCGCGTGATCGAGCTCTTGCGCCCCAAGCTGAACTCCCTGCCGGGCATCGCGGCCTACCCGCAGATGTTGCCGCCCATCCGCGTGGGCGGCCAGCTGACCAAAAGTCCCTACCAGTACACGCTGCAGGACGCCGACACCGACGAGCTCTACGCCTACGCTCCCAAGCTGGAAGCCAGGATGCGCGAACTGGACATCCTGCAGGACGTGACCAGCGACTTGCAGATCAAGAGCCCGCAGGTGGACGTGCGCATCCACCGCGACCGCGCCTCGGCCCTGGGCATCAGCGCCGAGCAGATCGAGGTCGCCCTGCAGACCGCCTACGCCTCCCGCCAGGTCTCCACCATCTACGCCCCGAACAACCAGTATCGGGTCATCGTCGAGCTGGAGCCGCAGTTCTACGCCGACCCGCGCGCTCTCTCCCTGCTTTACGTGCGCTCGGCCGGCGGAGAATTGGTCCCGCTGGATACGCTGGCCACCGTGGTCCCCAGCCTGGGGCCGCTTTCGGTGAATCACCTGGGGCAGCTTCCCGCCGTCACCCTTTCCTTCAACACCAAGCCGGGCGTGGCGCTGGGCGATGCGGTCGGCGCCGTCAACCAGGTCGCCTCCGAAACCCTGCCCTCCACCATCAGCACCAGCTTCCAGGGCACGGCGCAGGCGTTTCAGTCGTCACTCAAAGGGCTGGGCGTGCTGCTGCTGATGTCCATCCTGGTCATCTACCTCATCCTGGGCATCCTGTATGAGAGCTTCATCCACCCCATCACCATTCTTTCGGGGCTGCCTTCGGCGGGCTTCGGCGCGCTCATCACCTTGATGATCTTCCGCAGCGACCTGAACCTCTACGCTTTCGTGGGCATCATCATGCTGGTGGGCATTGTGAAGAAGAACGCCATCATGATGATCGACTTCGCGCTGGTGGCCCAGCGCGTGGAAGGCAAGAACGCTTCCGTGGCCATCTACGAGGGCGCGCTCGTCCGCTTCCGCCCCATCATGATGACCACGCTGGCGGCGCTGATGGGGACTCTGCCCATCGCCCTGGGCTTCGGCGCCGGCGCCGAGTCCCGCCGCCCCCTGGGACTGGCCGTGGTCGGCGGCCTGGTGGTCTCCCAGCTCCTTACCCTCTACATCACCCCGGTCTTCTTCACCTACATGGATTCCTTCCAGCAGTGGATCGCCCAGCGGCGCCGGCGTTCCGCACCCGAACTCGAGGCGGAAGCCGAGGTGCTGGCGGAGAACCACAACCACGAAGCTACCCGCGTCGGCGACTAGCTACCCGGCGGAAGGATTGGGCCCCGCCAGGAAGCCGCCATCGAGAACGATGGACTGGCCGGTCATAAAGCCGGCCCGCTCCGAGCACATCCACAGCACGGCTTCGGCGACCTCCGCCGGAGTTCCAAACCGGCCGATGGGGTGCATGCCGCGCATGCGCTTCTCCACCTCCGGCTCGCCGAACAGCCGCTCCGCCATGGCCGTTTCGATCACCGCGGGGCACACGGCGTTCACCCGGATGCCGCTTTTCGCGTTCTCGAGCGCGGCCGACTTGGTCAACCCTATGACCCCGTGCTTGCTGGCGCAATACGTGGCCGCCCCGGCGGAACCCATCAGGCCGCCGACCGACGCCATGTTGACGATGGCTCCGCCGCCGCCCTGCTTGAGCATCTGCCGGATCTCGTACTTCAGGCAAAGCCAGACGCCCTTCAGGTTGATGGCGATGGTGCGGTCCCAGTCTTCTTCCGGCTGCTCGGCGATGGGGGCCCAGTTCCCCTCGATGCCGGCATTATTGAAGGCCACATCCAGGCGGCCGAACTTCTCCGCCGTCTTCTGGACCAGCGCCTGAACCTCGGCGGCTCGCGAGACGTCGGTCTTCACGAACAGGCCCTCGCCGCCGGCGGCGCGGATCAGGCCGATGGTTTCCTTCCCTTCCGCTTCGCGCCGCCCGGCCACCACTACGCGCGCCCCCGCCTTCGCAAACAACACGGCAGCCTCGCGGCCGATTCCCGACGTCCCCCCGGTCACAATCCCGACTTTGCCTTGCAGGTCTTTCTCCAAGGTTCCTCCCGGAATCTTCCTCGCTGGGCTACTTGGGCTGCTTCACCACTCGCAGGTAGGGCTTCACCGTCTTCCAGCCCTCGGGGAACTTCTGCTTGGCCTGCTCGTCGGAGACCGAGGGTGGGATGATGACGTCCCCTCCCGGCTGCCAGTTCACCGGCGTGGCCACGTTGTGCTTGCTGGTGAGTTGCAGCGAATCCAGCAGCCGCAGGACTTCGTTGAAGTTCCTTCCGCTGCTCATGGGATAGACGAAAATGGCCTTGATCTTCTTGTCCGGGCCGATCATGAACACGTTGCGCACCGTGGCGTTGTCCGCCGGCGTGCGGCCTTCGCAGGTCTCCCCGGCCTCGGCGGGCAGCATGTCGTAGGCCTTGGCGACCTTGAGTTCCGGGTCGCCGATCATGGGATAGGTCACCTTGTGACCCTGCGTCTCTTCGATGTCCGCCGCCCACTTGCCGTGGCTGGCCACCGGGTCCACGCTCAGGCCGATAACCTTGCAGTTCCGTTTGGCGAACTCGGGCTGCAGGCCGGCCATGTAGCCCAGTTCCGTGGTACACACCGGGGTGAAATCCTTGGGATGGGAGAACAGGACGGCCCAGCCATCGCCGATCCACTCGTGAAACTTGATCTTGCCCTGCGTAGTCTCCGCGGTGAAGTCGGGAGCCTCGGAATTGATGCGTAGCGACACGGGAAATCTCCTTCCGTCGAGAGCTTTGGCTCTGCCCCTCACAACTGGAAGAATGATTTGGCGTCCCCGACGGGATTCGAACCCGTGTTACCGCCGTGAAAGGGCGATGTCCTAGGCCGGGCTAGACGACGGGGACGGCAAACGTGCGAGGCAGGAAGCGCGCACTCAAATCTTAGCAGAAGGCGGCAAACCCGTCAGTCTCCGGGTCGGGCCGTCAGGCGCCCAGAGAGGCCAAGGCGCTGGCTTCGCTCTCGTGAAACTCCAGCAACTGGTCCACGTTGGTCAGCTTCAGCGCCTGGCGCACCACCCCGCTGGCGCAGGCTATCGTCATTTTTCCGCCCTTGGCCGCCACCGCGGCGTGGCAGCGCACCAGCACACCGATGCCCGAGGAATCGATCACCGGCACGTTGGCCAGGTTCACCACCAGCTTGCGCGATCCGGCCGCCAGGGCGTCGGACCAAGCGGCGCGAAACTCGTCCACCGACGGCCCCAGCGCCAGCTTCCCCTCCAGGTCGATGAGGACGGCGTTCCCCTGCTTGCGCGTGGTGGCGCTCATTTCGTCCTTCCCATCTCCGCCTTGAGTTGCTCCCCAGCGGCCGCCTGTGCCGCGGCCAGGCGAGCCGTCAGCACGCGGAAGGGCGAGCAGGAGACGTAGTTCAGCCCGATCATGTGGCAGAACTCGACCGACGACGGTTCCCCGCCGTGCTCGCCGCAGATGCCGATCTTCAGCTTGGGATTGGTCTGGCGGCCGCGTTCCACCGCCCAGCGCAGCAGTTGTCCCACGCCCTCACGGTCGAGGGCGGCGAACGGGTCCTGCTTGAGCAGGCCCTGCTCCAGGTAGGCGGGCAGGAACTTGTTGATGTCGTCACGGGAGAAGCCGTAGGCGGTCTGCGTAAGGTCGTTGGTGCCAAAGGAGAAGAACTCCGCCACCTTGGCGATCTCTTCCGCCACCAGCGCCGCACGCGGCAGCTCGATCATGGTGCCCACCAGGTAAGGGACCTTCTTCTCCTTCTCGGCGAAGACCTCTTCCGCCACGCGGCGCACGATGGCCTCCTGATGCGCCATCTCCTTCACCATGCCTACCAGCGGGATCATGACCTCGGGATGCACCTTGCCGCCTTCCTTGGCGACCAGGACCGCGGCCTCGAAGATGGCCCGCACCTGCATCTCCGAGATCTCGGGATAGGTGATGCCCAGGCGGCAACCGCGGTGCCCCAGCATAGGGTTGAACTCGTGCAGCTCCTCGACGCGACGCAGCAGGGTGCGCAGTTCGCGCAGCTTGGGAGAGCGCGGCTTGGAGAGCTCCAGTTGCGCGATCTCCACCATCAGGTCTTCGCGCCGCGGCAGGAACTCGTGCAGCGGCGGGTCCAGCAGCCGGATGGTGACCGGGAAGCCGTCCATGGCGCGGAAGACGCCGGCAAAGTCGGCGCGCTGCATGGGCAGCAGGCTGCGCAGGGCCTTGCGGCGGTCTTTTTCCGTCGAGGCCAGGATCATGGTGCGCATGTGCGCGATGCGGTCCTGGGCGAAGAACATGTGCTCGGTGCGGCACAGGCCGATGCCCTCGGCGCCGAAGGCGCGCGCCTGGATGGCGTCGCGCGGGATGTCGGCGTTGGCCCGCACTCCCAGCTTGCGATGCGGCTCCGACCACGACATGAACTTCTTCAGGTCGGGATCGTCCGGCGAGGCCGGCACCGTGCCCAGCTTCCCCTTGATGACGCGCCCGGTGGTGCCGTCGAGCGAGATCCAGTCACCCTCTTTGAATATCTGGCCCTTCACCCGCATCTCGCGCGCCTTGTCGTCCACCTCGATGTCGCCGGCGCCGGCCACGCAGCACTTGCCCATGCCGCGCGTGACCACCGCGGCGTGGCTGGTCATGCCGCCGCGCGAGGTCAGGATGCC
>CBRAFF010000093.1:0-6401 GCA_967755155.1 uncultured bacterium | reverse complement strand
CCCAAGGGCGCGCCCCTGGAGAAGACCTTCGCGCGCGAGGAAGTGCTGCTGCCGGTGAAGTGCAACCAGCATCCCTGGATGAAGATGTACATCGGCGTGGTGAAGAGCCCGTTCTTCTCGGTCAGCGGCAAGGACGGCAAGTTCACCATCAGCGGGCTGCCGCCGGGAAAGTACACCATCGCCGCCGTACATGAGACCCTGGGCGAGCAGACCATGCAGGTCGAGGTCGGCGCCAAGGAATCGAAGACCGCCGATTTCAGCTTCAAGGCGGCCCAGTAGCAGTCGGGAACCGGAATCAGGCGCGAGCCGCGAGCGCGGCTCGCGTCACTGCATGAGGAACTTTTTCTGAAACCGCCGTCCACTTCCTATAATCCGGCGCACCACTACTTCGCCGTGGGCACGGCCTCGGCCACCTTCCTGCTGCTGCTGGCCGGCGCCCTGGTCACCAGCAACGACGCCGGGCTCTCCGTCCCCGACTGGCCCACCTCCTTCGGCCACTGGCCCATCACCTACCACTACTGGGCGCGCACCCAGATGGTAGGCGGCGTCTTCTACGAGCACGGCCATCGCCTGGTGGCGCAGTTCGTCGGCATGATGATGATCGCCCTGGCGGTCTGGACCTGGCGCGTGGACCCGCGCCGCTGGATGAGGCGCCTGGGCTTCTGGGCCCTGGCCGGCGTCATCCTCCAGGGCATCCTGGGCGGGCTCACGGTGCTCTTCTTCCTGCCGCCGGCGGTTTCGACCGCGCACGCCACTCTGGCGCAGACGTTTTTCGTCGCCGTCGTGGCCATGGCGCTGTTCACCAGCCGCGGCTGGCTGGAATCCCCGCGCCTCGAGCTGCGCGACGCCGGCCGCCCCGGCACTCGCACCTTGGTTGCTCTCGCCCTGGCCAGCGTCTTCTTGCAACTCATCCTGGGCGCGGCCTTCCGCCACTCCGCCCTCAAGCTGTTGCCGCACCTCATCGGGGCGGCGATGGTGACGGTCGCGGTGTTGTGGGCCGTGACCCGTGTGCTCCGCGACTACGGCAGCGTCCCGCAGCTTCGCCGTCCGGCGCAGATCCTTCTGGGATTGCTCGTAGTCCAGCTCAGCCTGGGCTTCGGCGCCTACCTCACCCGCGTGGAGTGGGGGAAGGACGCCCCGCAGCCTCTGCTGCCCATGGTCGTGACCACGGTGGCGCACTTGGGAGTAGGCGCGCTGCTGCTGGCCACCGCGGCGGTGCTGGCGATTCAGGTGCAGCGGCACATGGCGCCTGCGAGTAAACAGTCACCGGCCCCGGAACGCTCCCCAGAACACTCCAACGACCCTTCCAAGTCTCAGCGGGCGGTGATGGCATGAGCGCCACCGTCCAGCCCTTGAGCCTCACCCGCAGCGGCCCCCTGGGCCGGCTGCGCGACTACGCCGAACTGGTGAAGCTGCGCGTGACCTCGCTGGTGATGATGACCGCCTGGTGCGGCTTCTACCTGGCCGCCGCCAAGAGCGGCGTCTCTTCCCTTTCCTGGAACCTGTTGCACGCCGTCCTGGGCATCGGCCTGGTGGCGGGCGGCACCGCCGCGCTCAATCAGGTGATGGAGCGCGAATCCGACGGCCTGATGCGGCGCACCAACCGGCGTCCCCTGCCCGCGCGCCGCATGGGCGCGCTGCACGCCGCCGCCTTCGGCATCCTCACCGCGTTGGCCGGCATCGTCTACCTGGCCTGGACGACCAATCCGCTCACCGCGCTGTTGGCGCTGGCCACCGCCGGCGCCTATCTGGGCGTCTACACGCCGCTCAAGAAGGTCTCGCCCATCTGCACTTTCCTGGGAGCCTTCCCCGGCGCCATGCCGGGGGTCCTCGGCTGGACTGCGGCGGGCGGTGCGCTGGGCTGGGAGGCGCTGGCCCTGTTCGCCATCGTCTTCTTCTGGCAGTTCCCGCATTTCTTCTCCATCGCCTGGCTCTATCGCGAAGACTACGAGGAAGCGCGCATCCGCATGCTGCCGGTGGTGGAGCCCGACGGGCGCTCCACCGCGCGCGAGGTGGTGCTGTATTCGCTGGCGTTGATCCCCGTCAGCCTGGCGCCGGTCTTCCTGAACATGGCCGGGCGCATCTATTTTGTGGGCGCGCTGCTCCTGGGCGCCGCCTTCCTGTGGGCCGGGGTGCGGCTGGCGGCGCAGCGCCTGCCGGCGACTTCCCCGCACTCCAAGCCGCGAGCGCGGCAACTGTTGCAGGCCTCGGTGCTCTATCTGCCCCTGCTCTTTGCCCTGATGATGCTGAACGCCGCCTAGTGAACGCGGCCTCCTCTTCCGTGAACCCGCCCGTGCTCGAGTTCGAGAACCTCTCCCACCGCTACGGCGACCGCGCGGCGCTGGAGGCGGTGTCGTTCACCGTCAACGCCGCCGAGATCTTCGGCCTGCTGGGGCCGAACGGCAGCGGCAAGACCACACTCTTCCGCATCCTCTCCACGCTGATGCTTCCCTCTTCCGGGAGCGCGCGCGTGATGGGCTTCGACGCGGCCCAGTCGCCCGCCGCCGTGCGCCGCCAGATCGGCGTGGTCTTCCAGGCGCAGAGCATCGACCTGAAACTGACCGCGGCCGAGAACCTGCGCCATCAGGGACATCTCTACGGCATGAGCGGCGCGGCTCTCGCCCGGCGCATCCAGGAGGTCCTCGAGCACGCCGGCCTCGCGGACCGCGCCCGCGAGCGCACCCAGACCTTTTCCGGCGGCATGCAGCGGCGCGTCGAGCTGGCCAAGGGACTGCTCCACCGGCCCTCGGTGCTGCTGCTCGACGAGCCCACCACCGGGCTCGACCCCGGCGCGCGCCTCGACCTGTGGCAATACCTGAAGACGCTGCGCCAGCAGGAGCAGGTCACCGTGCTCATCACCACGCACCTGATGGAAGAAGCGGAGCGCTGCGACCGGCTGGCCATCCTGAACGAAGGGCGGCTGGTGGCGCTGGGCACGCCGGCCGCGCTCAAAAGCGAGATCGGCGGCGACGTCATCCTGCTCGAGGCGCGCGACCCCGAGTCGCTCGCCCGGCGCATCACCGAGCGCTTCGGCGGCTCGCCCGCCGTCCTCGACGGCAAGGTCCGCCTGGAGCGCGAGCATGGCCACCGCTTCGTCACTGACGTGGTCGAAGCCTTTCCCGGCGAGATCGAGGCCATGTCGGTCTCCAAGCCCACGCTCGAGGACGTCTTCATCCACCGCACCGGCCACCGCTTCTGGACGGATGAGGAGCGCGGCCGGCCCGGCGCCGCCGCCTGACCCGGATGCAGTAAGATTCTTGCAGTCAGACAGGAGGGACCTGTGCGCGCTATCGCCGGAATCGTAGTCGCAGTCGTACTGGGGATGATCCCCCTGGCGGGAGTCGCCTGGGTGCTTCGCACCCGCGAGTTGCTCACCGTGGACGGACTCTTCCTCGTCGGGATCCTGCTGACCATGGCCGGCATCTTCTTCCTCAGCGCCGCCTGGGACGCCTATGAGCTGGGCTGGCTCGACTTCCTGAAGCGCCGCAAGCCCGCCGCCGAAAAGGGGGCCTGATTTGGCCACCCGCTCCACCACGGCGCATCCCACCGCGGCCTCCAGCGCCGCGCTCCCCGCGGCCCGCCTGGGCTTCGGCGCGAGCGTCGTGCTGCCCGTCGCCTCCCTGTGGTGGCGCGAGGTGGTGCGCTTCTACCGCCAGCCGGGGCGCGTGGTGGGCGTCATCCTCTCCCCCGTGGTCTTCTGGCTGGTCATCGGCTCGGGCTTCGGCAACTCCATCCGCTCCGCCGCCGGCGGCACCGAGCACTACCTGGGATACTTCTTCCCCGGCGCCCTCATCCTGGTGGTGTTGTTCACTTCCATCTTCGCCATGATGTCGGTGATCGAGGACCGCCGTGAGGGCTTCCTGCTCTCCGTGCTGGTGGCGCCGGTGAATCGCTCGGTCATCGTGCTTTCGAAAGTCCTCAGCGGGACCGCGCTCTCCGCCGTCCAGGGCATGATCTTCCTGGCCTTCGCGCCCGCCGCCGGCATCCGCCTGGGATGGGAGCAACTGGCGCTGGTGGCGCTCATCGTCTTCCTGGTCTCCTTCTCGCTCACCGCGCTCGGTTTCGCCGTGGCCTGGCGGCTGGATTCCTCGCAGGCCTTCCATGCCATCGTCAACCTGTTCCTCATCCCCATGTGGCTGCTCTCCGGCGCGCTCTTCCCCATGAGCGGAGCGTCAACCTGGATCCGTATGCTGATGCGCCTGAACCCTCTCACCTACGGCGTGGACGCGCTGCGCACAGCGCTCTTCCCCGGGACGCTGGGCGAGACGTCGGCCGCCGGCGCCCTCGCCATCCTGGCCGCCTTCTCGGCGCTCATGTTCGCCATCGCCTTCTGGATGGCCAGCCGCCGCTCCACCCAGCCCGCCGCCTGACCCGATGGCCGACTACAGCGCCTTCCCCGCCCTCAACGCCATCCTGAACGGAACCAGCTTCGCGCTGCTGAGCGCCGGGTATGGCTTCATTAGGAAAAAGCAGGTGACCCGGCATCGCATCTGCATGGGCGCGGCGGTCGTCACCTCCAGCATCTTCCTCGCGTCCTATCTCTACTACCACTGGCACGTGGGCTCGGTGCGCTTCCAGGGGACGGGCTGGGTGCGGCCGCTCTACTTCACCATCCTCATCTCCCACACCCTGCTGGCGGCGTCGCTGGTGGTGCTGGTGCCCATCACGCTGGCCCGGGCCCTACGGGAGCGCTTCGACCGCCATCGCGCCATCGCCCGCTGGACCCTGCCCATCTGGATGTACGTCTCCGTCACCGGCGTGGTCATCTACCTGATGCTGTACCATCTGTTCGCCACCGGATGATTCGTAGGACGGAACGAGCCCAGCCGCATGAGCGGCGATAGAATATTCAGCCCACGGCGCAAGCCGTGGGTGCGTGCAGTGAAGCGAGTCAAGCCCCTTTAGGGGCGACAGAGAATAGCCCAGCCCGTAAGGGCTGGGGAGGAGCAGCGAAGAAAACCGAGCCCCGTAGGGGCGACACCCTATGCCCAAGGTCAAGCTCAAGATCGACATCGCAGGCACGGTCGGCGACGAAGCCTGGCGGCGGCTGCGCCACTTCGATGAGATCCAGAGCGCCTCCTTCGGCCCCGAGCATGGCTCGAGCGGCGAGTGCAGCCACCCGCCCGAAGCGCCCCATGCCCGCGGCGAGTGGCGCGGCGCCGCCATCCGCTTGCAGACGCCGCTGCTGGCCCAGTACGCCGTCTCTCACTACCTGGAACAGGAGCGGGTGCTCGATGCGGATGTCGACTGAGGCGGTTTGCAATGGTCAATTGCCCCTAGCCATATTCCATGAGTCCTGATCCCAGCGAAGCCGAAACCGCCGAGATTCCCTCCGCGACTGAAAAGCCGCGCAAGCGCATGTCCGGCCCTTCGCGTTTCCTGTTCTTCCTCGTGGCCTGGCTGGTCGTGCTGCTGCCCTTCCTGTTCTGGCGCAGCACCTGGTTCGGCCGGTCGCTGAGCGACTCCGAGATCTCGCAGTACTTCGCGGAGAACGACAAGCCCCGTCACATCCAGCACGCCCTGGTGCAGGTAGGAGAGCGCATGGCGCGCGGCGACCCAAGTGCCCGGCGCTGGTATCCCGAGTTGGTCCGCCTGGCCACGCACCCCGTGGAGGAGATCCGCACCACCGACGCCTGGGTGATGGGCCAGGACGCGACCCGCCCCGAGTTCCAGCAGGCCCTGCGCAGGATGCTGGCGGACGCCTCGCCCATGGTGCGCGGCAACGCCGCGCTCTCTTTGGTCCGCTTCGGAGACTCAAGCGGGCACGCGCAGATCGTCGCGTTGCTTGAGCCCGTGGTGATCACCACGCCGCGCGCGGGACGCGTCGCCGCCCTCGCCCGCCGCGGCGAGCCCGCCAACCATGGCACGATGCTCGCGAGAATCGAAGCCACCGGAGGCAGCGAAGCCGGCGGCCAACCCGCGGAGGTCCGCGCGCCCATCACCGGCCGGGTGCGCTCCCTGGCCGTTCAGCAGGGCGCTGAGGTCGCGGCGGGCGCCGAGCTCCTGACCCTCGACCCCGGCACCGAGCAGGTTTGGGAGGCGCTGCGCGCCCTCTACCTCATTGGCGGCCCCGAGGACCTGCCCCTGGTCGAATCCTACCTCCGCCCCTCGCCCGACCTGCCCCAGCGCATCCAGCAGCAGGCGGCAGAGACGGCGCGGGCGATCAAAGCAAGGCAAAGGTAAAGGGCAAAGGTGAAATCCCCTTTGGCTTCATCTATCCCCCTTGCCCTTTTCCTGCACTTTTTCCCTTTTGCCTCTTCGCTTTGCCCTTCTTGGAAGAAGTGAAGGGCGGGCACATCGCCCGCCCTTCACTTTGCATCGCCGGGATCTTCCTTAGCTAGCCCAGGCGGACCTTGGTGGTCTTGCCCAGGAGCACGCTGACGCGCTCCCGGTCGATGACC
>CBRAFF010000092.1:0-6447 GCA_967755155.1 uncultured bacterium | reverse complement strand
GGCCTGATGGAGAAGCTCAAGATGCTGCCCATGCTCGCCGACATGGGCAAGTTTTTCCCCAAGACGGTCTCCAGCGGCCCCTGCAAGGAAGTCATCAAGAAGGACGGCTTTTCGCTCCTCGACTTCCCTGTTCTCCAATGCTGGCCCCGGGACGGCGGACGCTTCATCACCCTGCCCTGCGTCATCACCCGCGACCCGCGCACCGGCAAGCGCAACGTCGGCTGCTACCGCATGCAGGTCTACGATCGCTCGACCGCCGGCATGCACTGGCAGCGCCAGAAGGTCGGCGCCGAACATTATCGGCAGAGCTTACGTGACGCCGCAGCCGCCGCGGGTAGCGCTGGCGTCTCGCCGGCAAATGCGACGCCATCTTCGCCGCTCGCCCGCTCCGCGGCCGTCGATGTCATGGCACGCACCTCCGGCGGTTCCACGCTCGCGCCCGGCGACCAGCCTTCCGGCAAGATGGAAGTCGCCGTCGCCATCGGCACTGACCCGGCGCTCACCTTCTGCTCCATCGTTCCCGCGCCGCCGGACGTCGAAGAGTTCCTCATCGCCGGCTTCCTGCGCCAGCAGCCGGTCGAGCTGGTGAAGTGCGAGACGGTGGACCTCGAAGTCCCGGCCACCGCCGAGATCGTCCTCGAAGGCTACGTGCAGCTCGACGAGCTGCGCACCGAGGGCCCCTTCGGCGACCACACCGGCTTCTACTCCCTCGAAGACGAGTACCCGGTCTTCCACGTCACCTGCGTCACCCATCGCAAGAATCCCATCTACTCCACCACCATCGTGGGCAAGCCGCCCATGGAAGACGGCTGGATGGGCAAGGCGGTCGAGCGCATCTTCCTGCCTATGATGCGCCTGGCCATCCCTGAACTGGTGGACGTCAACCTGCCCGTCGAGGGCATCTTCCACAACCTGATGCTTGTCAGCATCCGCAAGTCGTACGCCGGCCAGGCGCGCAAGGTGATGAACGCCATCTGGTCGCTCGGCCAGGCCATGTTCACCAAGGTCATCGTCGTGGTGGACGAAGACGTGAACGTGCAGGACCTGCGCGAGGTCACGCTCAAGGCGCTCAACCACATCGACCCGGAGCGCGACATCCAGTTCACCCTGGGCCCGGTGGATTCCCTCGACCACGCCTCCCGCCTGCCCGACTACGGCTCCAAGATGGGCGTGGACGCCACCCGCAAGTGGCCCGCCGAGGGCTTCACCCGCCCCTGGCCCGACGAGATCCGCATGGACGAAAAGACCCGGGCGGCGGTCGACAGGAAGTGGAAGGAACTCGGCATCGACTAAGCGGCGAGCCCCTTCAGGCTAGTCATTCCGAGCGTAGCGAGGAACCTGCTGTTGGCCCTGAGAAGCGTTCCATGGGCAGCAGCGTTTATACTGAGGTTTCATGGCTCTCCTCCACGACCTCTACGCCCTCGCCAAGGGCATGTCCGTCACCTTCCGGGAGATGTTCGCCCCCACGGTGGTGGAGAACTACCCCGACGGCTCGGGGCCGCTCAAGGGCGCCAAGTTCCAGGAACGCTACCGCGGGGTCCACGTGCTGCAGCGCGACGAGAATGGCCTGGAGAAGTGCGTGGCCTGCTTCCTGTGCGCCGCCGCCTGTCCTTCGAACTGCATCTACATCGAGGCGGCGGAGAACACCGAGCAGAAGCGCATCTCCGGCGCCGAGCGCTACGCCGAGGTCTACAACATCGACTACAACCGCTGCATCTTCTGCGGCTACTGCGTCGAGGCCTGCCCGGTGGACGCCATCACCCACGGCCACGCCTTTGAGATCGCCAGCTTCGACGCCAGCGGCCTGGTGTATCGCAAGGAGCAGATGCTGGCCCCCATGCCCGGCGCCTCCGCGCCGCTCACCTCCGCCGGCGACGCCATCTTCCCCGCCGCCGCCCGCGAAGCTTCCCGCTGACCGTCGGAATTGTCATCGCGAGCGAAGCCCCGAATGGTCCTGTCGGGGCGAGGCCTCGCGCTGACCTCCGGCGCCTGTAGGCGCGAGCGACTCGCCCGCGCGGGCCGATATAATCCTCCTAGCTTGAGATCCCTGCGCTTACCTGCGTTGCTCCTCGTCGCGCTCGCCGCTGCGTCCCTGGCCTGCGCCCAAGCCGCCCCCGCCCCCTCCCGCACCATGCTCATCGTGCCCTTCGAGAACGCCTCCAGCGCTCCCGGCCTGGAATGGATCGGCGAGACCTTCCCGGAGATCCTGGGCCAGCGCATGGCCTCGAACTCCCTCTATCTGGTGGGACGCGCCGACCGCAACTACGCCTTCGAGCGCCTGGGCATCCCGCAGAACCTCCGCCCCTCGCACGCCACCCTCCTCCGCCTGGGCGAGCAGATGGACGTGGACTACGTGGTCATGGGCCGCTACAGCTTCGACGGCCGTACCTTCACCGTCTCCGCCCGCCTGCTGGAGATGAGCAAGCTCCGTCTGCTGCCCGAGGTCACCGAGTCCGGCCCCCTGCCCAAGCTGCTGGAGCTGGAGAGCGCCCTGGCCTGGGACCTGCTGCGCCAGCTCACTCCCAACCTGCTCACCTCGCGCAATCAGTTCGTGGCCGCCGCCTCCCCGGTGCGCCTCGACGCTTTTGAGAATTACATCCGCGGCCTGCTGGCCGGCGAGCGCCAGGAGAAGCTTCGCTACTTCCGCGCCGCCCTGCGCGTCTTCCCTTCCTATAGCGCCGCCCTGCTGGAGCTGGGCAAGACCTACTTCGCCGGGCGCGATTACAAGGAGGCGGCCGCCTGGCTGGCCCGCGTGCCCAAGGCCGATCCCCTGGCCGGCGAGGCCAACTTCTACCTCGGCCTGGCGCTCTTCTACGCCGGAGACTTCGAGCGCTCGGAAAGCGCCTTCAGCTTCGTCGCCTCCCGCCTTCCCCTCACCGAGGTCTATAACAACTTGGGAGTGGCGAACGCTCGCCGCGGAATGAAAAACGCCGTCGAATATTTCCGGAGGGCGGCGGACGCCGACCCGACCGACCCCGACTACCGCTTCAACTTGGGCGTCGCCCTCCTGCGCGCAGGCGACACCGCCGGCGCTCAGCGCGAGCTGCGCGAAGCCCTCCGCCTGCGGCCCGCCGACACGGAAGCCAAGACGCTGCTTGCCACCCTCACCCCCGCGGCCGCCCCTGCCCCGCCGCGCGCCTCCCCGGAACCGCGCCTGCCGCTCGAGCGCATCAAGCGCAACTACGACGAGGCCACCTTCCGCCGCTTGGCGCTTGAGATCCAGAATCAGAACGAGTTGCGCCTGGCGGGCAGCGACCCCGCCCACCACGCCGGGTTCCACACCCAGCACGGCGGCCAACTTCTGGAGCAGGGCGTCTGGCTCGAGGCCGAGCGCGAGTTCCGCGAGGCCATCCAGCTCGACCCCACCAACGCGGCCGCCCACACCGGGCTCGCCCGCTTCTTCGAGGCCACCCGCGCCTACGCCGCCGCGCGCGCCGAGGCTCGCACCGCTCTCCGCCTCCAACCCTCCGTCCAGGCGTTTCTCCTGCTCGCCCGCCTGGATTTGAGAGACAATAACCCTCAGGCCGCGCAGGAGAGCGTGAACCGCGCCCTGGCGCTCGAGCCCGCGAACGCCGACGCTCAGGCGCTCCGGCGCGCCGTCGCAGCCAAGCTGGCGGAGAAAGCGCAGCCGCTGCCCCCGCAATGATGACCCTCGCCCGCCCTTCCCGCTTCCTGGCCCTGCTCGCGCTTCTCCTCGGCTCCAGCCTGGCTTCGGCCTCGGGCGTCCTCAAGATCGTCGTCCAGGACACTATCCATCCCATCACCGACGAATTCATCGGCCGCGCCATCGCCGAGGCCGAGCGCAACAAGGACGACGTCCTGCTCATCCAGTTGCGCACTCCCGGCGGCCTGGTCGAGTCCACCCGCTCCATCGTGGAAAAGATCCTGGCCTCCCCCGTCCCCGTCATCCTCTACGTTGCGCCCTCGGGCAGCCGCGCTGCCTCCGCCGGATTCTTCATCCTGGAATCCGCCGACGTCGCCGCCATGGCTCCCGGCACCAACACCGGCGCCGCCCATCCCGTCATCTTCGGCGGCAAGGAGATGGACCCCATCATGAAGGACAAGATGGAGAACGACGCCGCCGCCTTCATGCGCTCCTTCGTCTCCAAGCGCGGCCGCAACGTCGAGGTCGCCGAGAGCGCCGTGCGCCAGTCCAAGTCCTTCACCGAGCAGGAGGCGCTCTCCCAGAAGCTCATCGACTACGTCGCCTCGGACGAACAGGACCTCTTCAAGCAGATGGAGGGTCGCAGCGTCACCCGCTTCAACGGCTCGACCGTCGTCCTGCGCCTGGTGGGCAAGCCCGTGCGCACCTATGACATGTCACTCAAGCAGAAGATCCTTGCCTGGCTGATGGACCCCAACATGGTCTTCCTCCTTTTTTCCATCGGCATGTTGGCGCTCTACGCCGAGTTCAACCACCCGGGCGCGATTCTGCCCGGCGTGGTGGGCCTCATCTGCATCCTGCTGGCTGTGTTCGCTCTCAATATTCTTCCCACCCGCTATGCTGCGCTGGCCCTGATTGTGGCGGCCTTCGCTCTGTTTGCGCTGGAGGCCAAGTTCACCAGCCACGGTGTGCTGGGCGCCGGCGGCGTCGTGGCCATGGTCATTGGTGCGCTCCTGCTGGTGGACGGCCCCATCCCCGAGATGCGGGTACAGCTGTGGGCGGCGCTGGCAGTCAGCCTCCCCTTCGGTGTCATCACCGTCTTCCTCATGAGCCTGGCGCTCAAGGCCCACAAGCAAAAAGCCGTGACCGGCGAAGAAGGCTTGGTCGGCGAGTTCGGCGTCGCCCGCACCCCGCTCCAGCCCGACGGCAAGGTCTTCGTCCACGGCGAACTCTGGGACGCCGTCTCGTCATCCAATGTCGCCGCCGGCGCGCGCGTGCAGGTGCGCTCCGTCGAGGGCCTCCTGCTCCGCGTGGACCCGGTGTCGGCCCTCCCGCCGGTCCACGCCGTCGCTTCCTGAGCCGCGCTCCCTGGTTTGAGTTACAATCCGCGCGAAGCCTTGTTCCTTCTCCCCTTACGGAGGTCCTCACATGGGCGGCACCGGCGTCGTAGCCTTTGTCATCATCGCGATTTATCTCCTCAGCTCCATCAAGATCCTGCGCGAGTACGAGCGCGGCGTCATCTTCCGCCTGGGACGCCTGTTGGGCGCGGCCAAGGGTCCGGGCATCATCCTGGTCTTCTGGCCCATTGACACCATCGTGCGCGTCTCCCTGCGCCAGGAAGCCTTCGAGGTGCCGCCCCAGGACGTCATCACCCGCGACAACGTCACCCTGAAGGTGAACGCGGTCATCTTCCTGCGCGTCATCGACCCGCGCCATGCCGTAGTCGAGGTCTCCAATTACCAGTACCAGACCTCGCAGTTTGCGCAAACCACCCTGCGCTCAGTGCTGGGCGAGGTGGAGTTGGACGAGCTTCTGGCCCACCGCGAAAAGCTCAACGCCCGCATCCAGAGCATCCTCGATACCCACACCGCCCCCTGGGGCGTGAAGGTGGTGAACGTCGAGGTCAAGCAGGTCGACCTGCCCGAATCCATGCTGCGCGCCATGGCCAAGCAGGCCGAGGCCGAGCGCGAAAAGCGCTCCAAGATCATCCACGCCGAGGGTGAGTACGCCGCCGCCCAGCGCCTGGCCGACGCCGCCCACATCATCGCCACCGAGCCCACCACCCTGCAGCTTCGCTACCTGCAGACCCTCACCGAGATCGGGGTGGAGAAGAACACCACCATCGTCTTCCCCCTGCCCATCGACATCGTCACCGGGTTGACCAAGCTGCTGGAGAAGGCGGGAAAGCAGTAAACCGGGTGGTTACTCCCCAAGGCCGCCCTCCTGTAGTAGGGTGGGCCCATGGACGACGATCGGGATCAAGAAGCCACAGCCGGCACCGGACGCCTGCTGTTCATGTTCCTGGGGATGGTGGTGCTCTGCGCCGTGTTCTTCGGCCTGGGCTACTCCGTGGGCCGCACCTCCGGCCCCGCCACCACGCAAGCCGCGGAACCCGTCCCTGCGGCCGCGGGCGCAGCCAAGCCCTCGCCGCTCAACCCCGGCGACGCCGCTTCTCCCTCGCAGACGCCTTCCAGCGACCAGCTCACCTTCTACAAAGCGGTCGAGGGGAAGGACTCGCAGCCTGAGCTCACCGCGAAGGCCGCTCCCGCCGCCTCCGAGGAAGCCAGGCTCGCCGCCGCTGCCGGCATGACTCCGGTCACCGTCACCACCCCGACCGCCGAAGTGTCTCCCGCCAACGGCTTGACCGTGCAGATCGCAGCCGTCCGCCGCCAGGAAGACGCCAACGCCCTGGTCAAGGCCTTGCGCAAGAAGCAGTACCCCGTCTTCGTCGCCGCCAATTCGCCCGACAAGCTCTTCCACGTCCAGGTCGGCCCCTTCCCGGACCTCAAGGAAGCCAACGCCATGAAGGCCCGCCTGGTCGCCGACGGCTACAAGCCCATCGT
>CBRAFF010000091.1:0-6452 GCA_967755155.1 uncultured bacterium | reverse complement strand
TCTTTCGCGCCGACAAGATCTTCGTGGCCAGCAGCCTGGCGGCCGCCGTCGCCAACGCGCTCTTCGCCTGGCTGGCGGCCGAACACATCGCCGCCGCGCTCGTCCTGCGCTTCCTGACCGGGGCGTTCCTGGCGGGCGTCTATCCCACGGGGATGAAGCTGCTGGCGGGATGGTTCAAGGAAGGACGCGGGCTGGCGCTGGGCATCTTCATCGCGGCGCTGACCGTGGGCTCGGCCCTGCCCCACGCCGTCGAAGCCGCGGGGAATCTTCCCTGGCGCGTCATGGTGCTGGCTTCGAGCGCCTTCGCCGTCCTGGCCGCGATGCTGGTGGCGCTGGGCGTGCACCCAGGGCCCTACGCCGCGCCGCAGCCGCCCTTCGACTTCCACCAGGTCGGCCAGACCTTCCGCCAGCGCCGCCTGCGCCTGGCCAACCTGGGTTACCTGGGACACATGTGGGAGGTCTATTCCATGTGGGGATGGATCGGCGTGCTGCTGGCGGCTGCGGGGACGAGCATCGCGACCGCCTGGGTGGAGGTGTCCACGTTTTCCGCCATCGCCATCGGCGCCGTGGGATGCGTGTGGGCGGGCGTGGTGAGCGACCGCGCGCCGCATCCGGGCGCCGCTGCGGACGGACGCCTGCGCCGGCGCAGCAACGTCACCATCCTGGCCATGGCGGTGAGCGGCGCCTGCTGCCTGGCCGCCGGGCTGGCGTTCGACAGCTTCCCTGCCCTGGTCGCCGTCTCGCTGGTGTGGGGCATCGCCGTGGTGGCGGATTCGGCGCAGTTCTCCACCATCGTGAGCGAGGTCGCGCACCCTTCTTACGTGGGCACGGCGCTGACCATGCAGGTGGCGCTGGGCTTTCTGCTTACCAGCCTCTCGCTGCGCGCCGTGGCAGCGGTGGGCGAGACCTGGGGATGGCGGTGGGCGGGGCCGGCCATGGCCATCGGCCCGCTGCTCGGAATCCTGGCCATGATGCGGCTGCGGAACGCGCCGGCGGACTGAACCCTCGAGCTCAGGATTTCTTGTAAGCGTCCCGGATGCGGTCGGAGGGCTTCCTGCGGCCGTCCAGACCCCAGGTCTCGCCCGCGCGATAGAAGAAGAAAACCAGGAACAGGCAGAGCAGCGGGATGTTATCGAGCTGGTTGCCCAGGTAGCGCCAGGGCGGCCCCGCTCCGGGGGCCTTCCAGGTGCAAAGCACCAGGTTGAACATGAAGAGCGCGCCCACCAGCGAGAAAAAGCGCACCCGCAGCCCCAGCACCAGGGAGATGCCGATGAGCAGTTCGGTGACGGCCACGGCGTAGCCCGAGGCCACGGCGTGCCGCACGGTCCATCGCAGGAAGGGCTTGTAGAAGCTGACGGCGCTCGACTGGATGTAGCCGCCGACGTACTTGGCGTACCCGGCGTTGGCGAAGTCCGGCGTGGCCAGCTTGTACTGCGCGAAGAAAAGGAAGAAGACGCCGACGGCGATGCGCGCCAGCGCCAGCATGCGCGCCCCGGATTTGGGATCGCTTGGCACGCGGGGCGGCTAATCCCCGCCCGGGCCGTCGTTCGAAAGGTACTGCTCGACCGAATCCAGGTCGTGGGCCAGCTCGTCCACCTGGGCCTGCAGCAGGTTGCGGATGGAGAGCATGCCCAGCAGCTTGCCGCAGGCATCCACGATGGGCAGATGGCGGACGTGGCATTCGACCATCTCTGCCAGCGCCTCGCCGGGCGTCGTCTCCTCGGTGGCCATTTCTACCGGCGTGGTCATCAGCTCGCGGACGGGAACTTTCTTGGGATCGCGGTCGCTCAGGGCCAGCTTCTGCAGCACGTCGCGCTCGGTGAAGATGCCGGCGACCTTGCCCTCGGCGTCGAGCACGGCGACCGCGCCTACCCGGCAGTCGAGCATGGTCTGGATGGCTTGCGCGGCTGTGGCGTCGGGCGGAACCGTGGCCGGCTTCTCGTCACAGAGACTAAGGATGTTCATCGCGATGGCCGGCGGGACGCCGGCACTCCCTCCCCAGGCGATGGGGGGACATTATGAACCTCGGGGGGCGGGTGTCAATAGCTGGGCTTTGTCCGTTACATCCCGAGGCTGCTTTGCGGCCGAGGGAGCCCTACTCTGGCACGGAAGCTGGCTTCGATGGATACAGTTGTGGTCGGGTAGGGCTTCCTCTCCCGCTTCGCGGGATCGGAATGTAAGAAAAAAACTAGCGGCTAGCGGATCTCGTTCCTGTACACCTTGCCGTCCTTCATCACGAAGCGCACGCGCTCCAGGACCTTGACGTCCTGAAGCGGGTCGCCCTCCACGGCGACGATGTCCGCCAGCGCGCCCGGCGCGATCACGCCCAGCTCGCCCTCGCGGTCGAGCAACTCGGCGGCCTTCGAGGTCGCCGACTGGATGGCCTGCATCGGCGTCATGCCGAACTCGACCATGCGCGAGAACTCCTGCGCCTCGGGATCCGACCAGGGGAAGCCGCCGGCGTCTGTGCCGTAGGCGATCTTCACGCCTGCTTTCCTCGCTCGCTGGAACGACGGGCCGTGCACCTCCACGCGCTTGCGGTCGCGGCGGCCCTCGGGAGTGTTCTCCGCCGCCCAGTAGTAGTAGTAAGGCGCCAAGGTGGGGACGTACCAGGTACCCTGGCGCGCCATCTGGGCCACGTTCGCTTCGGTGAGTTCCAGGCCGTGCTCGATGGAGTCGCAGCCGCCGTCGAGCGCCCGCTGCATGCCCTCGCCGTTATAAGCGTGGCAGGCCACCTTGCGCTTCCAGCCGTGCACCTCGTCGGTGATGGCCTTGAGTTCCTCGACCGTCAGCGTGGGCTGCGAGACCAGGTTGCCCTGCCGGTCCAGCCAGGAGCGGTGGGTCATGTAGACCTTGATCCAGTCGGCGCCGTGCTCCATCTGCTCGCGCGCCGCCTTGCGGGCTTCTACCGGGCCGTCCACGATCTGCACGCCCTTGGGAACTTCGACCTCCGGGTCGTAGCCGTGCAGCGGGTAGCCGCCGGTGGTGGAGATGGCGCGCGTCACCACGAACATGCGCGGGCCGGGAATGTGGCCGTCCTGGATGGCCTGCCGGATGCCGACGTCGCCGTAACCCGCGCCCTCGGTCTCCACGTCGCGGAGAGTGGTGAAGCCCTGCTCCAGCGCCCGGCGCGCTGCCGCCGCGGCCCGCGCCGAGCGGTACGCCATACCCTGCTTGAGCAGTTGCGTGTCGTAATCGGGGTCGTAGCCCTGCAGGAAGATGTGCGTGTGGGTATCGCTCAGCCCGGGCAGCACGGTGGCGCGCGAAAGGTCGAGCGTCGTTACGTTGGGACCGCTGGGGATGGCCCGCCCCGCGCCCTCGAACATCACGTCGGCGATGCGGTTGCCGCGGATGACGATGACCTGGTTGCGCTGCGGCGCGTCCGATTTGCCGTCGATCAAGACGCCGGCGCGGATGACGGTGATGGCGTCCGGGCCTGTAGGCGCGGGCGACGCGCCCGCGCGAGCGCCGCTCTGCCCCCACGAGAGCGCTGCCAACAGCAGAATCGTCGAGCTGACTCGCAGTGCTTTCATTCCCAGCCTCCGATGGTCCTTAGCAGGGCTTAGTAGGGAAAGACAAAATTTCGCCTTATCCGTGTTCATCCGCGTTCATCCGTGCGGAAAGAATCGCGTCCGCCTCGATCTCCACCAGCATCTCGGGGGCGATCAGTCGCTTGACCTCGACCATGCTGGTAGCGGGGCGGATGTCTCCGAAGAACTCGCCATGCGCCTTGCCGACCTTTTCCCAGTCCTCGATGTTGGTGACGAACATGCGGGTGCGCACCACGTCCTTCATCCGCGCGCCCGCCTGGCGCAGCGCCGCCTCGATGTTTCGCAGCGTCTGCACCGTCTGGGCGTAGGCGTCGCCCACGCCCACGATCTTTCCCTCCGCGTCGGTGGCGGTGGTGCCGGAGACGAAGACGGCATTGCCCACCCGCACCGCGCGCGAGTAGCCCACCACCGGCTCCCAGGCGTCCCGCTCGAGATGTTCTTCCGGTGCATGGCGGCTTCCCCCGACCGAGGGCGGAATTCTACTCCGGGGGGAAGAATGCAAAATTAAAAATGCAAAATCAAAGAGCGGGAAGCGGTGGGGCGGGCAGATGGCAACACGATGCGGGAGAGCATCTTTGCCGGCGGGACGCCGGCGCTACCCGGCCCGAGCCGACGCTGCCCGCGAAGATCGCGTGGCGCCGGGAAACCCGGCGGCGGCAGTGACCGTCTAAGCTCAGTAGGCCCGGGACTCGCGAAGGCACTTGCTTTACGCCCAGCACCTGGGGTAAGAAACGCGCAGCAGGCTCCCCCACGCAGGCGCCGACCTGCGAAGGAGGAGCGCTGTTCATGATCCCGGAAACCCATCCGCTGCGGCAGTTGTTCCAGGAGCTGGTGAGCCGGAACTATTGTTCCTCCGGCATCGAGCTGCGCGATCCTGCGCTGAGCGCCTACGTGGCCAACCTGCTCACCGAGTTCTGCGAGGTGGACCAGTTGCACAAGATCCGCGACGCCGCCGCGCGGCCCCTCTCCGACGTGGGCGAGATGCTGCTTGAGTCCGACCCGGTCTACGGCCCCGCGCCCTCCTTCGACCGCGAGCGCCAGGTGCGCAAGCACATCGGAGACTACACCCTGTTCTTCACCGGGATGTTCCCGGAGAGCATCCACCACTTCCGCCTGCGGCGGCAGCGCATGGAGAACTTTGTGGACTTCATGCGCGCGGGCAAGGAGAGCTACTTCATCGTCTCCAAGTTCGAGCACTTCGAGTATGCGCGCGTGGCCCCGCTGTTCGCCCGGCTCTCACGCGAGTTCGAGCGCTGCGTCTATGGGCTGAACCTGGTGAAGAACGACCTCAGCGAGATGCAGCATCCTATCGTGCGAAGGACCGCGGAACTGCTGATGTAGCCCAAAGGCCTACCGCGGATTTACGCGGATACACGCGGATCGGTCTTGAGGATTGGAATCAAGACCCAAAATCTTTATCCGCGCCCATCCGCGTCAATCCGCGGTAAGGGTTTTGCGGTAGAAGCTCAGCGCCGCGTCCCCCTGCTTGAGCGTGCGGTGGCGCGCCAGCCCGCCGAAGGCCTTCCCCGGGTCGAAGCGCTTCTCGTGTTCGGCAATCACCAGGCTCTCTGCGTGGAGCAGCGGTGAGCGAGAAAGAAGTTCGAGCGTCTCGGCGTAGGCTTGCTGCATGCGGTAGGGCGGGTCGAGGAAGCAGAAGTCGCAGGCCACGTTCTTGGACTCCAGACGGCGCAGGGCGGCCGCGGCATCGAGCACGAGCACCTCGAATCCGGCGGCGATTCCCAGTGTCTTCAAGTTGGAGTGGATCAGCGCCGCCGCTTTTTTCGACGACTCCGCAAAATAGACGGCGCTGGCGCCGCGGCTGAGGGCCTCGATGCCGATGGCGCCGGTGCCGGCGTAGAGGTCGAGCCAGACCGTGCCCGCCAGCCGCTCGGGGTCGCCCGCGGTGAGGACGTCGAAGAGCGTCTCGCGCAGGCGGTCGGAGGTGGGCCGCAACTCCAGACGGCGCAGCAGGCGCAGCGTACGTCCGCGGAATCTGCCGGCGATGACGCGCATCGTCATTCCTTGCGCGGGCGAGTCGCCCGCGCCTACAAGTTCAGAGCCGTATCGCCTTGGCCACGGTGACGGCTTCGATCTGCCGCAACTCCTCCAGCACCAGCGGCGGGACACGCCCGTCCACGTGCACCACGGCGATTGCCTCAGGCGGCGTTTTCCCAGAGCGTTCGCGGCGGCCGAGAGAAAAATTCGCGATGTTGATGCTGTGCGCCCCCAGAATGGTCCCCACCTTGCCGATGACGCCGGGGACGTCCTTGTTGCGCAGGTAGATGAGGTTGCGCTCGAGCGGCGCCTCGATGTCGATATCGTCCACCGCCAGCAGGCGCGGCGAGTTGCCGTGCAGCACCGTGCCCTTCACCAGGCGCTCTTCGGCCGAGGTCTTGATCATCACTGAAAGCACGTTGCCGGCGCCGCCGCCCGGGACTTTGGCGCGCTTGTTTTCGTGCAGGCGCAGGCCGCGCTCGGCGGCCAGCGACGCCGCGTTCACCAGGTTGGCCTTCTCCGAGAGCGTCTGGTTGAGGATGCCCTTGATGGCGGCGTTGCGGATGAGGTCGGTCTTCCACTCGGCCATCGCTCCGGTGAAGCGCAGCGAGATCTCCTCCGGGCTGCCCTCGCTGGTCTGGGCGAGGAACGAGCCCAGACGTTCCGCCAGGACGATGTAGGGCTGCATCTGCGCGTACTCGTCGTGGGAGACCGAGGGCACATTCACCGCGTTCTGGATGACGCCGCGCTTGAGGTACTCCCTCACCTGGAGCGCGATCTGGTAGCCGACCGCCTCCTGCGCCTCGCGCGTGGAGCCGGCGATGTGCGGGGTGGCGATGATGTTGACGTTCTCCAGCGCCAGCAGCGGCGACGACTTCGGCGGCTCTTCCGGGAAGACGTCCACGG
>CBRAFF010000090.1:0-6455 GCA_967755155.1 uncultured bacterium | reverse complement strand
GCATCTCCAGCACGCGCCCGGTGATGTCCACAGTGGGCGGGTCGAGCATGGCGTTGTGGTCGGCGAAGGGCACGTACTGGAAGACCATGCGCGTGTTGTCGCGGTCGAACGACGCCCAGCCGCCGTCCTTGCACTGCATGGAGAGCACCCAGCGCAGGGCGCGCTCCACCGACTCGTGCTGGTAGCGCTGGTTGGGATGGTCCACGCGGCTGAGCGCCAGCATGACCATGACGGTATCGTCCACGTCGGGATAGAACTCGTTGTTGAACTCGAAGTACCAGCCGGCGGGCTCCGCCTGCTTGTTCTTGACGCACCAGTCGCCGCGGTGCGTGACCTGCTTCTTGAGCATCCAGTCGGCGGCGGCCACCAGGCGGGGCTCGTCGGCGGGCACGCCACTCTCCGCCAGGGCGAAGGCGGCGATGGCCGTGTCCCACACCGGAGACTTGCAGGGCTGCATGCGGAAGGTATCTTCCTCCTCGATGCCCAGGGCCTCGAACTCGTCCATGGCGCGGATGAACTGGGGATCGTCCACCGAGTAGCCCAGGCAGCGCAAGGCGATGATGGCGTTCATCATGGCGGGGTAGATGGCGCCCAGGCCGTCGCTCATCTCCATGCGCGCCAGCATCCACTTCTCCGCTTTGCGGATGGCGATGGAGCGCAGCGGGCGCACGTGCACCGCCTCAAACCAGTGCGTCATGCGGTCGAGCACCAGGAAGAAGTTGCGCCAGCTCACGAGCTTCCGCGACCACTTCAGCCGCATGTCGGCGCGGCTGCGGCCGTGCAGGAACAGCTCCTCCACTCCCATCTCCGCCTGGATCTTCTTGAAGGGCTTCTTGGCGTAGGCGATGGAGAGCGGCACCAGGATGGCCCGCGACCAGGAGGAGATCTCGTAGATGTTGAACCAGAACCAGCGCGGGAAAAGCACGATCTCCGGCGGGATGGCGGGGACGGAGTAGTAATCATACTGGCCGAAGAAGCAGAGGTAGATCTTGGTGAAGGTGTTGACCTGGGTGACGCCGCCCAGTTCCAGGATCTTTTTGCGGGCGCGCTTGAGCGCGGGATGGTCGGCGCGGTAGCCCGCCAGCTTCAGGCCGAAGTAGCCCTTCACCGAGGCGCTGACGTTCGAGGGGCCGCCGTGGTAGATGCTCCAGCCGCCGTCGGGGTTCTGGTGCTCCAGGACCCAGCAGGCGGCCTTGGCGATGCGCTCCGGGTCGCCGGTGCCCAGCAAAGCGTGCAGCAGGATGTAGTCGGACTCGAGCGTGGAGTCGGCTTCCAGTTCGCCGCACCAGTAGCCCTCTTCGTACTGGGAGGAGAACAGGTAGCGGCGGACGGCGTCGGTGGCCGCGGCCACGCGGCTCAACATGTCGTCGAGCTTGCCGAACAACAGGTGCACCGGCTGGCGGCCGGACGCCGAGGGGTTCTCCATGGGGTTACTCCGCGGCCGCGGGAGCGGCGGCGATGGCTTGCACGATCTCCGGCGGCAGGCCGAAGCGCACGTTTTCCGGCATCACCTCGATCTCGCGCACGTTGGTGAATCCGGCGTCGGCCAGGAAGGTGATGACCTCTTCCACCAGGCACTCGGGCGCGGAGGCCCCCGCGGTGAGCGCCAGCGTCTTCACGCCTTTCAGCCACTCCGGGCGGATGGCGCGGAAGTTCTCGATGAGGTGCGAGGAGGTGCCCAGGTTGCGCGCCACCTCCACCAGGCGGTTGGAATTGGAGCTGTTGTCGGAGCCCACCACCAGCAGCAGGTCGGCGTCTCCGGAGACGTCTTTGACCGCGATCTGCCGGTTCTCCGTGGCGTAGCAGATGTCCTGGGCGGCTGGGCCCTCGATGTGGGGGAACTTGAGGCGCAGGGCGGCGATGATGTCCTTGGTCTCGTCCAGGCTGAGCGTGGTCTGGGTGATGTAGGCGATGCGGTCCGGGTCCGGGACCACCAGCGACTCCACCTCCTCGGGATTTCCCACCACCTGGGTCACCAGCGGCGCCTCGCCCAGGGTGCCGATGACTTCGTCATGGTCGCGGTGTCCGATGAGGATGATGGTGTATCCCCCGCGCGCGTACTTCACCGCCTCCACGTGCACCTTGGTCACCAGCGGGCAGGTGGCGTCGATGACGCGCAGGTTGCGGTGCTCGCTGGCGTCGCGCACCTCGGGGGAGACCCCGTGGGCGCTGTAGATGACGCGCTCGCCGTTGGGGACCTCTTCCACGTTATCCACGAAGATGGCGCCCTTGGCGGAAAGTTCCTCCACCACGTAGCGGTTGTGGACGATCTCCTTGCGGACGTAGATGGGCGGGCCGAAGGTCTCGAGCGCGATGCGCACGATGTCGATCGCCCGCACCACTCCCGCGCAAAAGCCGCGGGGCTTGAGCAAAAGCAGGGTCTTACCGTTGTCGGAAGCGCTCATTCGGTTCCATCAAGTATAAGGGTTTGGCCTGGTTTCTGGAAGCTTGAAACTACCTCCGGAGTTCCTTTTCGGTCAACGTAAGCCCAAGAAAGGGCAGGAATTAGGGCTGATTGGATGCGGGCGGAGGCTGAACGGTCGCCGGCACCCCTTCGGTGCTAAGATTCGGCTCCAAGTGCGGGGTGTGCTTCAGTGATCGGTAAAACCCTGGGCCACTACCGGGTCATCGAGCAGATCGGCGCCGGCGGCATGGGGCTAGTCTTCCGCGCCCATGACGAGCGCCTGGGCCGCGACGTCGCGCTCAAGGTCCTGCCGCCCGGCACCCTCACCGACGAGAACGTTCGCCAGCGCTTCCGCAAAGAAGCCCGCACCCTTTCCAAGCTAAACCACCCCAACATCGCGACTGTCTTCGACTTCGACACCCAGGACGGGGTGGATTTCCTGGTGATGGAGTTGATTTCCGGTGTGACTCTGGACGAAAAGCTGAAGGGCGGCGCGTTCCCAGAGAAGGAAGTGGCTCGCCTGGCGATGCAATTGGCCGATGGCCTGGCAGCGGCGCACGCCGAGGGCGTGGTGCACCGCGACCTGAAGCCGGGGAACCTACGGCTGACGCCGGACGGACGGCTAAAGATACTCGACTTCGGATTGGCGAAGTTGCTCCAGCCCATCGCCGCGGATGCCGCGACCGACAGCCTGAGCCAGACCCACGGAGCGGCTGGGACGCTTCCCTACATGGCGCCGGAGCAGTTGCAGGGCGAGCCCGCCGACGCCCGTTCCGACATCTGGGCAGCAGGCGCCACACTCTACGAACTGGCCACCGGCCGGCGGCCGTTCCCCCAGTCGAGCCCACCCATGCTCATTGACGCCATCCTGCGCCAGGCGCCGGTTCCGCCGCGCGGAATAAACGCCAAGCTATCGTCGGAGCTGGAGCGCATCATCGCAAAGTCGCTGGAGAAAGACCCGGAGCACCGCTATCAGTCGGCGAAGGAGCTGGGCGCGGACCTGCGGCGGCTGGCGGCTCCGCCGACCACCGTGCCCGCGACCAGGCTGGCGCCGGGCCGCAGACCCTACCAGTGGTACGCCCTGGCGGCCGGCGGGCTGGGAGTGACACTGCTGGTGGTGGGGATGGTCGTGCCCCACTGGGAGTGGCGCGACCGGCTTCTGAGCAAGCGCGGCGCGAATCGCATCGAGTCCCTGGCGGTGCTTCCACTGCAAAATCTTTCCGGCGACCCCGACCAGGAGTACTTCGCCGATGGCATGACCGAAGAGCTCACCACCAACCTGGCGCAGATCAGCGCTTTACGCGTGATCTCACGCACCTCCGTCATGCAGTACAAGGGAACGAAGAAGCCGCTGCCGGAAATCGCCCGTGAGTTGAATGTAGACGCCGTGATTGAGGGTTCGGTGTTGCGCGCGGGCAACCGGGTGCGTATCACGGCGCAACTGGTCGACGCCCGCGCCGACCGGCATCTTTGGTCCGAAAGCTACGAGCGCGACCTGGGAGATGTGCTGGCATTGCAGAGCGAAGTCTCACGCACCATCGCCAGGCAGATTCAGGTCACACTGACGCCCCAGGAGCAGACGCGCCTGACGGCCGCTCGGCCCGTGAACCCGGAGGCCTATGATGCCTACCTAAAGGGCCGCTACTACCTGGGTAAAAGATCAGTGGACGACATTCAAAAGGCCATCGCACACTTTCAGCAAGCGGTGGACAAAGACCCTACCTATGCGCCCGCCTACGCAGGATTAGCCGATTCGTACTACCTGCTTCCGCAGTATGGCGGCGTTTCGCCTAAGGAGACTCATCCTAAAGCGAAGGCAGCAGCCACCAAGGCTCTGGAATTGGACGGTGCGCTTGCCGAAGCTCACATCTCTTTGGCCTTGATCAAGCTGACCGCCGACTGGGATTGGGCGGGCAGCGAAGTCGAATTCAAGCGCGCGCTGGAACTCGCTCCCGGGTCCGCACAGGGACATTACTTTCATGCGTACTTCTATCTGACGCCCAAGGGGCGGTTCGAGGAGGCCATTGCAGAATTGAAGCGGGCCCTGGATCTGGACCCACTTTCCATGATCATCAACGCCAATCTGGGGAGGACGTTGATGCTTGCGCGCCGGTACGACGAAGCTATTGCACAGTGCCGGAAGACCTTAGAGCTGGACAGCCGTTTCGGCCGAGGACACGTGGTCCTGGGCATGGCGTATGAGCACAAGGGAATGTATCGGGAGGCCATCACGGAGTTTCGGATGGCCGTGGACTATGACCCAAGAAACACGCAACCTTTGGTGAATCTTGGCCACGCCTATGCGTTGTCAGGGAAAGAAGCCGAGGCGAGGAAAGTACTGGCAGAACTTCACAAACGCTCCGAGAAAGGCTACGTCCTGGCCTCGGACTTGGCGCTGGTCTATGTGGCATTGGGGGAGAAACAGCAAGCCCTCGCCGCACTGGAGAAAGCCTACGAAGCGCACGAATTCCGAGTTGTGTTCGTCAATGTGGACCCGAGATTTGATTCCATGCGCGCAGAACCGCGCTTCCAGCAACTGGTGCGGCGCATCGGCCTGCGGCCCGAAGACTCGCCCGCAGCACACGCCGCGGCGGCCCACCCAAGGCTCCCCCTGCGAAGTGAGGCCGCCACCTCCGCGCAGACAAAGTCCCCGAAATCCTAGACGTTGGTCTTCAGCAACTGCTCGGCGTGCTTGCGCGAGGTTTCACTAAGCTTCGCGCCGCTGAGCATGCGGGCGATCTCCTCGGTGCGCTGGGCGGGCTCCAGCCGCCGGATGCGGGTGCGGCTGCGGCCGCCGGCTTCCCGCTTTTCGATGGCGTAATGGTGGTCGGCGAAAGAGGCGATCTGCGGCAGGTGGGTGACGCAGATGACCTGGTTCCCTGACGACAGGGACTTGAGCTTGCGGCCCACGGCCTCGGCGGCGCGCCCGCCGATGCCGGCATCGACCTCGTCGAAGATCAGGGTGCGGGCGGCGGAGGGCGGGCGGGACGCCCGCCGGCCAGCCGGCGAGACGCCGGCGCGACTTTCCACCGTGGCTTTCAGCGCCAGCATCACGCGCGACAGTTCGCCGCCGGAGGCGATCTTCTCCACCGGGCCCAGCGGCTCGCCGGGGTTGGCGGCGATGAGGTACGCCACGTGGTCGAGGCCGGAGGCGGCCCAGCGTGTCTCCTCTTCCGCGCTCTCCACCTCGATGCGGAAGCGCGCCTGCATGGCCAGGTCATTCACTTCCCTTTCCACCTGCTTCTCCAGCGTCTTCGCTGCCTGCTGGCGCTTCTTGGAGATGGCGTGCGCGGCCGTCAGGTATTCATCCACCGCCGCTGCCAGGTCTTTTCCGAGCTGGCGCAGGACTTCGTCCTTGTTCTCCACCTCGTCTAACTTGCGGGAGACCTCCTGCCAACAGGCGACCACGTCTTCGATGGTGGGGCCGTACTTGCGCTTGAGGCGGTCAAGCAGCGCCAGGCGGTCTTCGAGCTCGGCGAGACGGCTGGGCGAGGCATGGATGGCGTCGGCGTAGGCGCGGAGTTTGCCGCCGACCTCCTCCGCCGTGATGCGCGCCGACTCCAAGGCTTCGACGTCCTCGCGGAAGGCGGCGGGGTCGTACCCGGCCAGCTCCTGTAGCCGCCGCACGGCGGTGCGCAGCGACGTCGCTGCCGCTCCCTGGCCTTCGTACAGAAGCTCGTAGGCTTCGAGGGCGGCGGCGCGGATCTTCTCCGCGTTGGCCAGCACGCGCTTCTCGTTCTCCAGGCGCAGGTCTTCGCCGGGCTCGAGGTGCGCGTCGGAAATCTCCTTCTTCTGGAACTTCCACAAGTCCACCAGGCGCAGGCGCTCCTGCTCGTTGCGGTCGAGCTCCGCCATGCGTTCGCGGATGGACTTCCAGCGGGCGAACGCCCGGGCGACGGCCTCGGTGGAAACGCCGGCGAAGGCGTCGAGCAACTCGAGGCGCGCCGCCGCATCAAACGACAGGATGGATTCGTTCTGGGCGTGGATGGCAGCCAGCCGCGGCGCCAGCAGCTTGAGCACCGCCACGGTGGCCGGCTGGTTGTTGACGAAG
>CBRAFF010000089.1:0-6499 GCA_967755155.1 uncultured bacterium | reverse complement strand
GGCTCATCTGGCGCTCGGGATGTCCCAGGACGTTGGCGCTCAAGCCGGCCAGGGCGCGGCGCCCGTGCGCCACCCGGACCCAGCCCAATCCCGGCCGGGGCGGCGAGTCGGAGTCCGTCACCACGGCCGCGGCGCCGGCGGCGATGGCGGCGTCCAGATAACGGTTGCCGTCGGTGGCCTCGCCGCGGATGGCCACGAAGACCTGCCCGGGGCGCACGCGGCGGGAGTCGTACTCGACCCCGGAGATCTCCGGATTCCCGCTCTGGCTGAGGGTTTCGACGCCGGCGAGCGCTTCCAGGAAGGTCATGGCCACCCGATTATAGACAGCCTGCGCCGCGCCCTCAGCGGGCGAAGCGCACCGCCACCCGCGCTCCCGCGGGGATACGCGTCCCGGGCGGCGGCGCCTGCGCGCGCGCCACGCCGTTGCCGATGACCTCCAGTTCGATGCCGGACTCCTGCGCCATCTCGATGGCTTCGCGCAGCGGCTTGCCGATGAGCGAGGGCACCAGGACGCCGCCCTCGACGTCCAGTACCACCGTGCCGTTCGCGGGCGGAGGCGCAGGCGCCTGCGGTTCTGGGGCAGCGTCTTCCGGTGGCAGAGCCTTGGCGGTGCGTATGGATGCTGGGAGTACCTTGGCGCCTTCCGACGGAGAGGGCGCGGCTTCCGCCACCTCGGCGCCGGCGCCGGGCTCGCCCTCTGCGGGCGGCAGGTCCCATCCCAGGCGGTCGGGTGAGGCCTCGGCCACCTCCGCGTCCCCAACTTTGGCCGCGGCCTGGAGCAGTTCGCGGTTGCGAACGCTGCGCGGCTCCACGTCATGGGGCACGTTGAGGTAGGCCAGAACCTGCTGCGTGACCCGCTGGAAGACCGGCGCCGACACCTGCCCGCCTTCGTGCGGGCCCAGCGGGGAATCCAGGATGACGGCCACGGTGATGGCGGGATTGTTCACGGGCGCGAATCCGGCGAAGGAAGCCACGTGCTTCCAGCGGGAGTAGGCGCGGGTGGCGGGATCGATCTTCTGCGCCGTGCCGGTCTTGCCGCCGACGGTGTAGCCGTCGAGGATGGCGCGGCGGCCGGTGCCCTCGGCGACCACGCGCTGCATCATCTTCTTCATCTCCACCGCGGTCAGGGTGGAGACCACGCGGCGGCCGCCGGCGGGCTTGTAGCTCACGTTCTCGAGCGGCGTCGCGGGCGCGGCGACCTGCGCCACCATGCGCGGCGGCATCCAGACGCCGTCGTTGGCGATGGTGGAGACCATGGAGGCCAGTTGCAGCGCCGAGATGCCGATCTCCTGCCCCATGGAGATGGCGCCGATGGAGACCTTGGACCAGCGGTTCACCGGGCGCGCCAGGCCGCGCGTCTCTCCCGGCAGCTCCACTCCGGTCTGCGAGCCGAAGCCGAAGGCGCGGATGTAGCGGTCGAAGCGCTCCTCGCCCAGGCGCAGTCCCAGCTTGATGGCGCCGACGTCGCTGGAATGGATGAGGATCTGGGGCACGGTGAGCGTCCCGAAGGCCTTGTGGTCGCGGATGCGCACTCCGTTGAGCGTGATGGAGCCCATCTGGCAGTCGATGAGCTCGTCGGGCCGGGTGACTTTTTCCTCGAGCGCCGCTGCCAAGGTCACGATCTTGAAGGTGGAGCCGGGCTCATAGATGTCGCTGACCGCGCGGTTCTTCAATGCCTCAGGCGTCGCCTTCTGGAAGGTGTTGGGATTGAAAGTGGGACGGCTGGCCAGGGCCAGGATCTCGCCGGTGCGCGGGTTCTGCACGATGATGGTGCCGGCCTCGGCGCGGGTCTGGCGCATGGCCGCTTCCAACTCGCGCTCGGCGATGTACTGGATCTTCTCGTCCAGCGTCAGCACCAAGCTCTGTCCCGGCAGAGGCTCGCGCTCCACGCGCCCGAACCAGCGGCGGCGGGCGTCGAGCGAGATGAGCATCTTGCCGGGCGCGCCGCGCAGCTTGGCGTTGTAGGAACGCTCGATGCCGCCCAGGCCTTCATCGTCCAGGCCCACGTAGCCCAGGGCCTGCGCCGCCAGCTCGCGCTTGGGATAGTAGCGCTTGGATTCCTTCTGGAAGTAGATGCCCCGCAGGTTGAGGGCGCGGATGCGCTGGCTGGTGGGCGCGTCCAGCTTGCGCGCGATCCAGCAGAAGGCGCGCGAGGACTTGAGCCGGGTGAGGATGTCTTCGGGATCGGTGCCCAGGACGTTGGCCAGCAAGGCGGCGGCGGTGGCCTGGTCGGGGATCTCGCTGGGCACGGCGAACACCGAATCCACGTTCACCGACATGGCCAGCTCCTGGCCGTTGCGGTCGTAGATGACGCCGCGCCTGGGGGCTACCTCGATGGTGCGCTGCTGCTGGCGCTGGGCGCGCTGCGCGAACTCGCCATAGTCCACCACCTGGAGCTGTACCAGGCGGACGCCGATGATGAGCACCCAGAGGCACAGCGCCCCCGCCAGCAGGTAGAGCCGCTGGGGAGCGCCGTTGGCGGGAGTCCCGTTTGCCATTCGTGGAACCTTAAGATGGAGATGGCGGCCCGGATTGGCGGGCCGCCATGCTCTCGAACCAGCCTGGAACTCTGGTTGAAGTCAGACTGGAATCGCTTTGCTTCTCAGCAAACCTGTTTACTGCGCCCCGGCAGCCAGCGGCTCTGTGGCCCGCGCCAGCTCCGGCGTGTTGGGATCCAGCGCCGGCTCCAGGCGCTGTACCTGCCCCGCCTGGGGCGAGACCAGACCCATCTGCCGCGCCAGCGCGTCGATGCGCTCCGGACTGCGCAGCGAGGCGTCCTCCAGTTGCAGCGCGCGGTTCAGCTCGCTGAGCGAGTCGCGCTGCGACTTCATGGCCTCGATGCGGTAGCCGTACTCGATGGCGCTGAAGTGCTGCCAGGCGTACACCATCACCACCAGGAAGAGCACGCAGGCCGCGATGAAGAACTGCGCCATCTCCCGGTTGCGGCGATGGTCGGCCACGGCCACCAGCCGCGAGTTGTCGATGGGCTTGAAGAAATAAATCTCCGGTGCGCCGGCGCGCGGCAGGCGCCGGGGACTCGCGCTGGCCAGGGCCGAGGCTGCCATCAGGCCACCTCGACCAGCTGCTCGGTGTAGCGGTGCTGGTACGCGTAGGGGACGTACGCGTCCACCCGCACCGGCAACTGATGGACCTCCCGGGAGCGAGCTTCCGCGCGCTCCACGTTCTTCATCAGATCCTCGATCAATGTTCCTGTGTACATCACCTTTCACCTCCGTCCATCTATCTGCCAAACCCTACCGGGGCGACATCGAATCGGTAGGTTGTGCATCCTCCGCCGCGCCTTGCGGCCCGGCGGAGACCCCAGGTGGGGAAGTTTTCGCCCAAGTTAGAGAGGACGATGCCGCCCCGGAAGCCCGGTTCCCGCCTTTTGGCGGGCAAACTTTTTCGCGGCCCGGTCACAGCCGCTCCGCCGCTCGCAGCTTCACGCTGCGGGCCCGCGGGTTACGCTCGACCTCTTCGGCTCCGGCCGTCACCGGCTTGCGCGTCAGCACCCGGTAGAGGCCCTGCTTCGCTCCCGCGCGCAGGGCGTCTTTCACCCTGCGGTCCTCCAGCGAGTGGAAGCTCAGGATCACCAGCCTTCCGCCTCGCTTGAGCACCTGGGGCGCGGCTGCGAGCAGCGCCTCCAGGTCTTCCAGTTCATGGTTTACGAAGATTCGGATAGCCTGAAAGGTGCGCGTCGCGGGATGCAATCGCCCGGATTTCATTGGCCGGGCAGCGGCCGATATGACTTGTGCTAGATGAGCGGTATTTCTTACCGGCCGCGCCCGAACAATGGCTCTGGCGATTCTCCGCGACCTCCTTTCATCACCGAATTCGTAAATCACATCGGCGAGATCGCTCTCCCCCATGCGATTTACCACTTGTTCGGCGGTGCGCTCGCTGTGCGGGTCCATCCGCATGTCCAGCGGGCCCTCCGCCTGAAAGCTGAATCCTCGCGCCGCGTCCCTGAGCTGCAGGGAGCTCATCCCCAGGTCGGCCAGCAGCCCGTCGGCCGAAGCCTGGGGGAGCCACTGGTCGAGCCGGGCGAAGGAGCCCTGCTCCAGCCTGACCTCCGGCCACTCTTCCCCGGCCGGGGCCAGACGCGTACGCGCGATCTCCAGTGCCTGCGGGTCCTTATCGACGCCAATCAAACGTCCCCGTGCGCCGAGGCGTTTTGCGATTTCTAAGCTGTGCCCGCCCAGGCCCACGGTGGCGTCCAAGTAAGTACCGCCACGCTGGATAGCCAAAAAGTCGATCGCTTCTTGTAAAAGAACCGAAGCATGGCCAACTTCCTGTTCCCCGCCATGCCCGCCCCACTTGGGGGCGTCTCCCGAATCCCCAAACTCTCGCGCCACTAGATGCCCAGTTCGTCGAGCGTCTTCTCATCCTCGTCCGTGAACGGGTTCTCTGCCATCTCCTTGCGGAACGACTCCATGTTCCGCACTTCCAGGTGGTTCAGCATGCCCAGCACCGCCACTTCCCCCTTCAACTGCGCGTCCTGGCGCAGCAACGAGGGCAGCAGCAGACGGCCCTGGCCGTCGATCTCCACCGCCTGGCCGTAGTAGTTGGTGCGATTCAAAAGCTTCTTCTTGGCGGGATTGAAGTTCGAGAGGCGCGCCAACTTCTCCTCCACGCGCTGCCATTCCTCGAAGGGCCAAACCTGCGCCCGCTGCCCATCCACGCTGGTGATGTAGAAGTCCGCGCCGTACTTCTCCTCGATCACGCGCTTGAAGTCGGCCGGGACCTTCAGCCGCCCCTTTTCGTCTACTCGGGTTGGATGGTTGCCGCGAAACATGCTTGTTTCCCCGCCTTCCGGGATCCTTTCGGCTGCGATGCGCCGCTATCACTCCTGCCAGGGAGGCGACTGCCGTGAGTACCTCCGCTGCACTTGGTTCATTGGCGTCGTTATTTGGGGTTTTCTTCTTAATTCCCTGGTACTGTGCCGCTCCAGAAACGAAGTCCTAAACGCCTTGAGACCCTGAGAGGCCTACCACTGTTGGCCACTTTGGACCACATCCTACCCGTAAATCCCTGAGTGTCAACAGTTATTTTCAAGGTTGGGGGGGCGTAGGGTCGGCCTCCTGGCAAACCGCGAGGACTCGCGCTTCCCTTCCCCGCGACCACTAGGAATGGGGTTTACTTGGCTGGTGCGTCCGGTTTAGGGTAAGGCGCGCTGCGCATCGCCGGACGCGAGGGTAACAATGAACGCTGCTGGGTTTCGTCCCTTCAAGGTGTGGCTGGGCTTCATCGCCCCGGTGGTGGCGTTTCTGCTGATCGCGCTCGTCCCCGGCCCGCCCGAATCGGTGCGGGTGGAGTTCAAGTCCCGCCGGATGGCCGACGGGAGCTGGGGGCCGTATGTGGCCGTCCCCGTGGAAGACGTGAGCAAGATGCATCCCATGATGCCCGTTTCGGCCGTGTTCCTGGCTGCGGGCTGGGCGTGGTGGTTTTTCTGGCTCTACCGGCGGCACCAGCAGTTGGCGGAGCTCACGAATTCCACCTACCCGGTGCGCCCCGGCGCGGCGGTAGGATTCCACTTCGTCCCCGGCTACAACCTCTACTGGGTCTTCCACTGGACGCGCCGGTTCACTCACTTCTGCGACCTGATGGAGTCCGGGCTGCTGCAGCCGCCTGCCTCCCCGGCGGGCGCGGGGAGCGCGGGAGAGCCGCCGGCGGTTTTCGCCGGCGACATGAGCGCGGCTTCCGAGGACGTGCGTCCGGGCTGGCTCCCGGGCATATTCCTGTGCCTGAGCGTGGTGGTGGCGTGCGGGGCCTTTCTCTCCCGCAACTATCTGCTCAGGAAGTTCGGGGTGATGCCGCCGCCCATCCTGGCGAATTTTTTCTGGGCGCTGGTGATCGCCCTGGCCGTGGCTACCGTCCTGGACCGGCGGTTCGTTTCAGCGGTGACGGCGGAGGCCGGGTCCATCGCATCCGCAGGATCGAAGGCCACTCTCGGAATCTAGGAGGAACCATGAAGACCCTGCTGAAGATCGCCGGCTATTCCCTGCTCCTGGCGGGGGTGGCGGTGTTGTCGTATTCCGAAGGACGGCAGCACGAGCGCGACGAAGCCGCCCTGATGCGCACCGACCGCGACTTCGAGCGGGTCACGGCGGAGCGCGGCGCCGCCGGCTTTGCCTCGTTCTTTGCGGATGACGGAGTCACGATACTGCGCGACCAGCCCGTGCTTGGCCCCAAGGCCATCGAAGAGGCGCGCCAGGCCTTCTTCGCCACTCCCGGCAATCGCCTGGCGTGGAGGCCGACGGGGGCGGAGTCCGAGCACGACCTGGGCTGTACCCTGGGGCGCTACCAGATCACCCAGGTGGACGAAAAAGGCGGGAAGACCATCGGCCACGGGACCTACATCACCGCCTGGCGCCGCCAGCCGGACAAATCCTGGAAGGCCATCTTCGACGGCGGCATGCCGGATGCCGCGCCAGCGAACAAGAAACCTGGACAGTAGTCCCGGCTGGGGGCGGTTTCATCCATCCTCTGGAGCGAGGCG
>CBRAFF010000088.1:0-6501 GCA_967755155.1 uncultured bacterium | reverse complement strand
CCTGCATCACGCGCAGCTTGAGGTGCTTCTCCTTGAGCAGGAAGGGCGGCTGCACCAGACGCACGCCGCGCGCGGCGAACACCGGCTGGGGATTGCTCATGCCGAAGGGCGCCAGCCGCTCCACTTCGCGCAGGAACTCGGGCGTCACCTGGTCCAGCGTGACCTCGCCATCGAAAGCCAGCGTGGGCTCGAAGTCCGCCGGAGTGAGCCGGGCGCGGGCAAAGCCGTCGAGCGCCGCGCGCAGCTCCGGCACCCGCTCCGCCGGCAGGGCGCAGCCCACGGCAAAGGCATGCCCGCCGAAGCGGGTGAAGAGCGGAGCGCAGGACTCGAGCGCCTCCAGCAGATGGAAGGTTCGCAGGGAACGCCCCGAGGCGTGCGCCTCGCCGCCTTCGATCGAGACCACCAGCGCCGGCCGGTGGTAGCGCTCCACCACGCGCGTGGCCACGATGCCGACGACCCCGCGGTGCCAGCCCTCGCCCTCCACCACGATGCAGTAGGACTCGCGCAGCGCCTGGTCTTCGTCCAGGCGCTTGCAGACCGCGGCCACGATGCGCGCCTCTTCCTGCTGACGGTCGGCGTTCAACTGGTTCAAGTGCTGGGCGATCTGGCGCGTGCGCACCAGGTCGCGCCCGCTGAACATCTCGATGACCTCCTGGGCCACGTCCATGCGCCCGGCGGCGTTGATGCGCGGCGCGATGCGGAAGCCCACGTCACCGGCCGAGAGCGGGCGCCCGTGGTCCAGCCCGGCGACCTCCATCAACGCCTTCAGCCCGGCATTGGCGGGCCGGCGCAGGCCGGCCAGGCCCAGGCTGGCGAACACACGGTTCTCGCCGGTCAGCGGCACCGCGTCCGCGATGGTCGCCACCGCCACCATCTTCAGGAACGAAGGCAGCAGGCTTCCCCGCCCGTGTTTTTCCAAAAGCGCCTGCGCCACTTTGAAGGCGACGCCCGCGCCGCACAGCGCCTTGCAGGGATACTCGCATCCCGGCTGGTTGGGATTGAGCACCACCAGCGCCCGCGGCAACGCCGCGGCCTCCGGCAGGTGATGGTCGGTGACGATCAGGTCCACGCCGGCGCGCTGGGCGGCCTCAGCGGCGGCGAAGGCGCGGATGCCCGTATCCACGCTCACGATCAGCCGCACGCCCTCCTCCGCGGCCCCGGCGATGACTTCGTCCTTCATCCCGTAGCCGTCGCGGATGCGGT
The DNA here is from genome assembly GCA_967755155.1 of uncultured bacterium. Lineage (GTDB taxonomy): Bacteria > Acidobacteriota > Terriglobia > Terriglobales > Acidobacteriaceae > DASYVL01. The sequence goes on along the minus strand of CBRAFF010000088.1, from coordinate 5,298 downwards.
GCGGCACGTGGTAGCCGGCGGTGCCGCCCAGAAGCTCGATGGCCGTCTTCAGCAGCACGATGGCCACCGTGCCATCCACGTCATAGTCGCCGTAGATGAGGATTTTCTCTTTGCGGGAGAGGGCCGTCTCCAGCCGCTCCACCGCCGCCTCCATCCCGGACATCAGGTAGGGCGAGTGCAGGTGAGAGAGTTGGGGAACAAGGTAGGCGCGGGCTTCTTCGGCGGTGCGCACGCCGCGCGCCGCCAGCAGGCGCGCCATCAGCGGTGAGTATCCGGCTTCCGCGTTCAGGTGAGAGACGGCCGCGTCGTCGGCCTGGCGCAGCTTCCAGCGCACGGTTCAGCGCTCTTCGTCGGGATCGGGGCCGGTGGCTTCGTCGGGCACCGTCCCGTCGAATTCCTCGGCCATCTCCAGCAGCCCCTGGTAGCGGTCGTACCAGGAGGTGGAGATCTCGTAGAGGAACATCACGCCCTGCTGCGGCAATCCCAGTTGCACGAAGCCGGTCTTGCCGATGTAGGTGCGCAGCCAGCGCGCTTCTTCGATGTCCTCATCCGAGGGGTAGCGCGCGTTGCGCAGCCGCTCCACCAGGAAGTCCACGTCCGACTGCTCCAGCAGCGCGTCGTTCATGGTGAGGAAGGTGGCGCCGGCGTGCTTGGCCAGCTCCACGAAATCTTTCCAGGCGTCGGCATCGCCGCGCGCGTCCCAGGGGACGCTCGCTACCTCCTCCGCCACGTATCCCTGGAAGCGCCGCAGGCCGTGGCCTTCGATGAAGGCGGTCATGTCATCCTTCAGGCCGGTCAGGTCGTCCTGTTTGGTGGAGTGGCGCATCGGCTCCATCTTACTCCTCCTCCGCTGTCATCCTGAGCGAGTCCGCCAGTCTTGATGGCGGACGAGTCGAAGGACCCCTACCCTCGAAACAAGCGCTGTCATCTGAGCGAGGGAGGGCTCCCGCGCGCTTTCTTCAGCGCGGGAAACCCGAGTCGAAGGATCTAGGTTTGTCTTTTGCATTTTGCATTCCTAGGCTTGCATTTTCCCACTTTGCCCTTTCCCTCTTTCCATCTTGCATTGCCTGGAAACGGTGTCAGCAACCCCGCCCCGGGTTGCCTCAAAAGCACCTCTTGCCGAGCACGGAAGGGATGGCGACCCATGGGCGCGGGCAGGGCTGAAAGCGGCGCATCAACCAGGCATCTAACTACACATGGCTCCTAGATTGACATGGATTCCCGGCTTGACCGCCTGGGGTTGCTCCGAGTGCGCCTGGCTCTTCCAGCCTGCCGTCGTTCCCCTTGGTAAGTCCTTGCAGGAGATTCTGCGAGTCTTGGAATTGCAGAGGGACAAGGAGTTCGCGTCCCACATTTGCGCCGACCACCCGAAAAGCAAAGCCTAAGCAACCGATTTCCAGACTGACCCCCACACGAACGCCCAAGGCCCCCAGCCCGCCCCGGAAGCGCTGTGCTCTTTGCGCTTTGTTTTTTCATTTTGCATTTTTAATTTTGCATTTCGCATTTCCTCCCCTTCGCGCGCGGTCCCACCCGTCCCCTTGTGCTAAACTTTTCGATTCGCAGGCGCGCTTCACTCGCAATCCATGATGCTCTCCCGAGAATACGTAGGCTACCTAGCCCGCGAAGTCGCCAAAAAACTGATTGCCGGCGAGTTCATTGAATCGTCCGACCCTGCCGCCGTCACCGCACGCGTGCACGCCGCCATGGTCGAGGAGCTGGCCCTCGAGGACCGCATCAACGACGAGGTGCGCGCCATCCTGGACCAATACTCCGACGAGATGCGCAAATCGGGCGCCAGCTACCAGGAGATGTTCAAGAAGGTGAAGAACGAGCTGGTGCGCAAGTACAAGGCGGTGCTGTAGCGCCGGCGTCTCGCCGGCTGTAGCTTCGGTTTAGGGTGGAGCAGGCCTTTAGGCCTGCAGTCCAGAACAGCAAGGAAAGGCGGCTTTAGCCGCTGAGGTAAGAATGAGGCTCTCCCGCGACAAGGTGAACAAGCTCGCCCACAGCGTCGCCGACGCCCTGGCCGAGGTGGAGGCCGTCGACTTCCTCGAGGACCGCAACACCATCCGCATGGAGGTCCGCCGCCTGCTGGAAGAGTTGCTCAAGGAAGAGGAGAAGATCGACCTCGCCGCCCGCCACAAGATCGAGAACCAGAAGCGCACCATCCTCGAAGGCACCCAGGAATGGGACATCCTCTACCGCAAGTACTACAACGAGGAAGTCAAGAAGCTCGGCATCTAGCCTTCCCGCCCCCCGCCGCAAATCTCCGCTTCCCGGCTTGCCCCTGGCCCGTCCAACTGGTGTGGAGAGCGGCGCTGAGTTCGGCGGCATGGGCGAGCCCGGAGTGCCGCCGCTCGTTTGATTTGAGCGCGGCGAAAAAGTTGACGTTTCACCGGCGGGACGCCGGCGCTGCCGCTCCGTCAGGTGGAACAAACTTTTCGTAGCGTGTGCGGGCCATCAGCAAGGCAATCAGAGCCGCCAGAACCGCAATCGCCGCATATCGCACCAAGCTCCGAATCCGACTAACGCTGGTGGCAGCCTCGTAACCGCTCGGCTCAAACCTTACTGGGCCCACGAACCGGTAGCCCTTCTTCGGGACCGTCTGGATGTAACGTGGGTTCTTGCTGCTGTCTCCCAGGGTCATCCGTAGGCGATTCACAAGAACATCGAGGCCGTGTTCGAAGTCCACATTGCTGTCAGGCCACAGGATGCCCCTCATCTCTTCGCGGCTGATCAGCTCTGCAGGACGGCTCAGCATTATTCTCAGCAGCTCCAGGCATTGTCCGTTGATCGATACGGTTCGTCCTCTACGACGAAGCTGCATCGATCTCTCATCAAATTCGAATTCGCCAAACGCCTTCACGTTGCCGCGCTTCCTTCTCAGAAGTCCTTCCTAAACACTCTGTTCGGAAGCGGATTGTACCGCAGTGAGCCTGTGAGAGGAGGAAATGAGGATGATTGAGTTGACCCCTTGAAGGAGTTGCCGTGGAATGAGCCTGGTTCGCCAGGATTCCTGTGCGCCATCTGGGCGAGTTCGCGCACAGAAGAGTGGGGGGATAAAAGGGTGCTTCGACGGATAGCGATGTGGACGTTGGCAGTTCTTCTCGGGTTGCTTTTTGTGCTTGTAGGGTGGTCCAAGCTTGCCGGCCCCTCGGGGGCCGATTGGGCGGTTCGGCTCTCCCAATGGGGCTACCCGGCGGCATTGAGGTACGTCATTGGGGCGGCCGAGATCCTGGGCGGCGTGGGATTGCTCGTGCCGCCACTCAGGCGATGGGCCGCGGCTGCATTGATGACTGTGATGGCGGGCGCATTTGTCACGCACCTCATACACCTAGAATTCCTCCGGCTGTTGCCGCCCCTGGTTTTGGCCGGATTGTCGTATGTACTTTACTCGTGGTCGCCTCGCAAGACCCAAAGCGTTTCTAGCCCTTAAGAAGCCTGAGACCCCTTTGAGGGCTTTCGCCCGGGGTTGAGCAAAGGGTGGGTCTAGGGATGCGCAGCGACCGGGAAGCGCGGCCGCATCCTCATCAGCTTCTCATGCATGGCCACCGCCGCTTTGCGCGCCGCGGCCAGCGCTGTGACCACCAGGTCGGCGCCGCGCACCGCGTCCCCGGCGGCGTAGATGTCCTCGCGGTCGGTCTCGCCCGTTTCTTCGCTCTTCACGATGATGGTGCCCCACTTGGTGGCTTTCAGCTCGGGCGTCGACTCCGGGATCTCGGTCTCGGCGTTGTAGCCGATGGCCAGCGCCACCGTGTCGCACTCCAGCATGAAGTTCGAGCCTTCGATGGGGACAGGCGAGCGCCGCCCCTTGGCGTCCGGCGCGCCCAGTTGCATGCGCACGCACTCCGCCGCCCGCACCGTGCCGTTGCCGTTGCCCACCAGGCGGATGGGCAGCGTCAGGTATTCGAAGATGACGCCCTCTTCCCGCGCATGTACCCGTTCTTCCGCCCGGCCCAGCATCTCCGCCTCCGTCCGCCGATAGAGGCAGTACACCTTGCTCTCGGGATTCAGCCGCCGCGCCGTACGCACGCAGTCCATGCCGGTGTCGCCGCCGCCGATCACCACCGTGACTTTCCCCACGTGCGGCTTGGGATCGGGCAGGCTGCGCCACTGCTCCGGCAAAAGCTCCGGCGGAAGGTTGCCGCGCACCAGGTACTCGGTGGCCTGGTAGACGTTGGTCAACTCTTCGCCCTCGATCTTCATCTCCCCGCCCTTGACCGCGCCATAGCCCAGGAACATGAGGTCGTAGCCCAGCTTGAGCAGGTCTTCGACGGGATGGTTCTTGCCCACGCGGTAGTTGCAGACGAAGGCGACGCCCAGTTGCTCCAGGTAGCTCAGCTTCTCCAGCACCACTTCCTTGTCGAGCTTGAAGTTGGGGATGCCGTAGAGCAGCAAGCCTCCGGGCGCGGGCCAGGCCTCGAAGACGGTGACGTTGTGTCCGCGGATGGCCAGCTCCTCGGCCACCGCCATCCCGGCGGGTCCGGAGCCCACCACCGCCACTCGCCGCCCGGTAGGCGGCGCCTGCGGCCGCCGCGGATGCCCGTAGTTCTTGCGCACGTAGTCGGAGACGAACGACTCCAGCTTCCCGATGGTCACCGGAGCCTTGTGCGCTCCCACCACGCACGAGCCCTCGCAGAGCTTCTCCTGCGGACAGATGCGCCCGCAGACGTCGGGCATGTTCGAGGTCTCTAGGAATATCTCCGCCGCGCCCAGAAAGTCGCCGTCGCCCAACAGGTAGAAGGCGCCGGGGATGTCGTTGTGCACCGGACAGGCCTGCATGCAGGGAGCGTGCTCGCACAGCAGGCAGCGCTGCGCCTCCAGCACCGCCAGCTCCGGCGTGTAGCCCTGATAGACCTCGTTCCAGTTGTGGACGCGCTCGGCGGAGTCCTGCTTGGCGACCTTGATCTGGTCGATGTCGTAACGCTCGCGCCGGCTCAGCATCAGTACAGCCCCACTACAGGTTTAGATGCGTCGGGCCCGGAGAGTCCCGAGCCCAAGTCTTTTCAGGTGGCGCCGGCGTCTCGCCGGCTACCCCACCGTCCCCACGACGGTGCTTGCGTGGCCGTAGGCTATCCTCGGACCGCTATCCGAAGCAAGCCCGCCGCACCGCGCCCGGCACGTGACCCCGGTGGGGAGCACCTTCCCCGCCCGGCGCGGTGTAGCATGATTCCGGTGTCCCGCCGCCTTCTGCTCAACGTCGTCTGCGCCGTCGCACTGGCCTGCCCCGCTCTCGCCGCCGACCCCTGGGTGGAGGTCCGCTCCCCGCATTTCTCCGTGGTCACCGACGCGGGCGAGCGC
>CBRAFF010000087.1:0-6502 GCA_967755155.1 uncultured bacterium | reverse complement strand
GCCACCGCTGCCGCCTTGATGACCACCGAAGCGTCCAGGAAGCGCGCCAGCACGGCCTCGCGCATCTCGGCCGCCGTCTCGACTGGCACCATCTCCGCCGCGCCCGGCGGCTGAAGATTCGTCGGTCCGCTCACCAGGATGACGCGCGCGCCGCGGCGCAGCGCCGCTTCCGCCAGCGCGTAGCCCATCTTGCCGCTCGACCGATTGCCCAGATACCGCACCGGGTCCACCGGCTCGCGCGTGGGCCCGGCGGTGATCAGCACGGTCTCGCCCGCCAGGTCCTGCGCCGCTCCCAGGGCTTCCAGGGTCGCGGCCACGATGGCTTCGTTCGCCGCCAGCCGGCCCGGACCCAGCATGCCGCAGGCGAGGTATCCGGCCTCAGGCTCCACCACGCGCACGCCGCGCTCCCGCAGCTTCTTCAGGTTAGCCTGTGTCGCCGGATGCTCCCACATGTTCACGTTCATGGCTGGAGCCACGACCACGGGCGCGGTGGTGGCGAGGAAGAGAGTGGAAAGGAAGTCGTCGGCCAGGCCGTTGGCGAACTTGGCCAGAGTATCAGCGGTGGCCGGAGCCACCAGCAGCGCGTCCACGGACTGGGCGACGGCGATGTGCTCGACCGCCGCGTCGAGCTTGGCGGCGTCCGCGCCGCTGGCGAACAGGTCGGTGATCACCTTCTCGCCGGAAAGCGCGGCAAAGGTCAGCGGGCGGACGAACTCCTGCGCCGCGCGCGTCATCACCACCTGCACGCGCACGCCGCGGTCCTGCAGCAGGCGCACCAGCTCCGCCGCCTTGTAGGCCGCGATGCCGCCGCAGACTCCGAGGGCAACCTTCATGTGGACTATTGTAAACCGTGGGCTGCCGGAAGGATTGAGTCATTGAATCAATGAATCATTGAATCATTGTGCCATTGAGATTCACCCTCGGGGTTCAATGACTCACTGATTCATTGATTCACTGATTCATTCGGGTTCAGCGTTTGCCCAGCGCCTGGTCGATCATCTCGCTGGCCACAATGGCCGCGGGCTTGGTCTCGCCGATGATGTAGGGCACCTTGCCCGCCTGCACCTCGTCCTGGGCGATGCGGCAGGGTTTGCGCGAGTGGGTGTCCACCAGCGGCCGGGCGCCGCCCTGGATCTGCCGCGCGCGCCGCGCCGCCACCAGGATGTAGCGATAGTTGCTGTCGAATCCGTCCATCAGCTTCATTTTCGTTACCTCGAAGGGCTTCCCCGGCCCGCCGGGGTGGAGAGAGCGAAGGACGCCAGGACGGGCTTGAGCTGAGTGCGCATGCGCTCCAGACGGCATTCCGCTGCGGTTGCGGCCGCCTGCCGGTCCTCGCTCGAAAGCTCCCGGCCCGAGCGCCGCATGCGCTCGCTCAGCACGATAGCCTTCAACTGCTCGATGGAACGGTCCAGATGGTCGTTCACCAGAATATAGTCGTAGTTGGGGTATTTCTCAACTTCGCGGGCCGCGGCCAGCAGCCGCCCCTGCACGTTGGCCTCCTGGATCTTCTCCGCGTAGCTCCGGTCGCGCAGGCGCTTCTCCAGGGTTGCCTTCGACGGGGGCAGCACGAAGATGGCCACCGCCTCCGGCAGTTTGGCCTTGATTTGCTCCTCGCCCTGCACGTCGATGTCGAGCAGCAGGTCCTGGCCGCGCTGCTCTGCCTCCCGCAGGAAGCGCCGCGGCGTGCCGTAGTAGTTGCCGTGGACTTCGGCGTGCTCCAGGAATTCATCCGCCGCCAGCATCGTCTCGAATTCCTCGCGCGAGACGAAGTAGTACTCCCGCCCGTCCTGCTCGCTGCCCCGCTGCTTGCGCGTGGTGTGGGAGACGGAGAACAGCAGGCCCGGCACCTGCTCGCGCAGCAGGTTGGCCAGCGTGGTCTTGCCCGACCCCGAGGGCGCCGAGATGATGAACACGGTGGGCTTCATTCGACGTTCTGCACCTGCTCGCGCAGCTTTTCGATCTCCGCCTTCATGGACAGTCCCAGTTCGGTGATGAGCAGGCCTTCGCCCGCGAGGCCACTGGTCTTGGCGGAAAGGGTGTTGGCCTCGCGGTTCATTTCCTGCAGCAGGAAGTCCAGCTTCTTGCCGGCCTCGCCGCCCGTCTCCAGCAGCCCCAGGAAATGCCGCAGGTGGGCGCGCAGGCGCACGATCTCTTCTTCCACGTCGCTGCGCTCGGCCACCAGCGCCGCCTCCTGCAGCAGGCGCTCGTGCTCCACCTTGCCGTTCAGCAACTCCTGCATGCGCGCCTCGACCTTCTTCATGTACGCCGGGGTCACCGCTGCCCGCAGCTTTTCCACCTGGGCCACGGCCTGGTTCAGCCGCTCGGCGCGCTCGCGCAGGTCGCGCGCAATCTCCTTGCCCTCCACCTCGCGCATCTGGTTGAGTTGCGCGATGGCCTCTTCCAGCGCCGCCAGCACGGCCGGCTCCAGGTTGGGATCGGCCGCCGCCGAGTTCGCGGTCAGCGCGCCCGGCAGTTTCAGGATGGCGTTCAGGTCGGGCTCCGCCTTCACGTCGAACTGCATGGCCGCAATCTGGTAGGCGTTGATGTAGGCGCCGACGAACTCCTTGTTGATGGCCAGCGCGGCCGCCGCGCTGCGCTCCAGCGAGAGCGTCAGCTCCACGTGCCCGCGCGCCATGCGCTCCTTCAGCGCCCGCCGCAGCTTCATCTCCAGCGCGTCACACTCCGCCGGCAACCGCAGGTGCAGGTCGAGGAAGCGGTGGTTCACCGACTTCAGCGACAGGGCGAAACCGCCGGGCTCGCCCGCCGCGCTCTTCACCTGCGCGTAGCCCGTCATGGAACGGATGGGAGCTTGCGCGGCTTTCATGGCGTGGCCACCTTGGGCGCGTCGGCGTCCATGAACTGCATCTCGTAGAGTCGGCGATAGGTGCCGTCGCGCAGCATCAGGTCGTCGTGCGTGCCGATGTCGGTGATGGTCCTATTCTCCAGCACCACGATGCGGTCGGCGCGGCGCACGGTGGAGAGCCGGTGCGCGATGACCAGCGTGGTGCGCCCCTGCATCAGGTTGCTGAGCGCCGATTGCACCAGGGCCTCCGACTCCGAGTCCAGCGCCGACGTGGCCTCGTCCAGGATGAGGATGGGCGCGTTCTTGAGCAGCGCCCGGGCGATGGCGATCCTCTGGCGCTCGCCGCCGGAGAGCCGCAGTCCGCGCTCCCCGATGAGGGTGTCATACCCTTCGGGCAGCGCGGCGATGAAGTCGTGGGCCAGCGCCGCCCGCGCCGAGTCCTGCACCTGCGCCAGGGGCACGTGCGGCTGCCCGTAGGCGATATTGTTGCGCACCGTATCGTTGAACAGGATGGTCTCCTGGGTCACGATGCCCACCTGCGCGCGCAGCGAGGCCAGCGTGACCTCGCGCACATCCTGCCCGTCGATCTTCAGGCTGCCGCTGGAAACGTCGAAGAAGCGCGGCAGCAGATGCACCAATGTGCTCTTGCCCGCGCCGCTCGAGCCCACGATGGCCACCACTTCCCCGGCGCGCACTTCCAGTTCTACGTCGCTCAGGATGGCGCGCGACTCCTCCTCCGCCGTCCCGTAGTTGAACCCGACGCGCTCGAAGCGCACGCTCTCGCGGAAGGGCGGCAGGGTGGCCGCGTGCCGCTTCTCTCTTACTTCGTCCTCCACGTCCATGAAGGTGAAGACGCTCGAGGAGGCGCCCACCGCCTGCTGGAAGTTGTTGTAGAAAGCGGCAAACTTGCGCACCGGCTGATAGAGCTTGAACACCGCGACGATGAAGGCCAGGAAGGTGCCGGCGGTGAAGGCATGGACCTTGATCTGGTCGCGGCCCAGCAGCAGCAGCATGGCGATGGCGGCCGCGCCGAACACGTCCATCAGCGGCGAGCTCAGCGCCGCCGCCCGCACCGACCGCAGGTTGGCGCGGAACAGCCGCGACGCCGCGCCGCGGAAGCGCACGATCTCCCACGCCTCCATCCCGAAGGCCTTCACGATGCGGTTGCCGGTGATGGTCTCGTGCAGGATGTTCTGGATGTCGGCCAGCTTGTCCTGGCCCTTGCGCGTGGTGTGGCGCACGCGATGCCCGATGCGCTGCGCCGAGTACAGGATGACCGGCACGAACAGCACCAGCACCCACGCCAGCTTGCCTCCCAACAGCACCACCACCGCTGAGGTGAACAGGAAGATGAAGATCTGCTGTAGGAACTCCGCCAGCACGGTGGAGAGCGCCAGTTGCACCCGCTCGACGTCGTTGATGATGGTGGAGAGCAGCGTCCCGGTCGAGTGCCGGTGGAAGAACCCCACCGAGCGGCGCAGGATGGCGTTGTACAGGTCGTTGCGCAGGTCGGTGATCACGCCGAAGCCGGCGTAGTTCACCAGGTACGTCCCGGCGTAGTCCAGCAGGCCCTTGAGCAGCGTGGCCGCCACCAGGGCGAAGGCCACGATGGTCCAGGCATTCTGGAAGCGCGGCGGGACCAGTTGCTGCAGGTAGAGGATCTTTTCCGACCCCGGCCAGGTGAACAGCACGATGTTCTGCGACTGCGACGCCGGGTTCAGCACCCGGTCGAAGATGGGACCGATGAGCAGCAGGCGGAAGGCGTCCAGCAGGCCTCCCAGGGCCATCAGCGCCACCGAGGCCCCCAGGTGCAGCCCGTACGGCCCGGAATAGCGCAGCAGGCGGCCTAGCGGGCGCATACGTCCCCTGCCTCAGCCCGGAAAAACGCGATGGAAGCGGTTCTCAACAGGGTGACATTCTAACGGAATGGTCGGGGATTTTGCTCTTACTGACAACTGGCGACTGACTACTGACAACTGCTTCACTTCGGCATGTCCCGGTGCACTACCTTGGCCTGATACCCGGCCGCGGCCAGCTTCTTGCGCACGTCGTCGGCGATCATCACCGAGCGGTGCTGTCCTCCGGTGCAGCCGAAGGCGATGGTGAGGTAGCTCTTGCCTTCGCGGATGTAGTGCGGCATCAGGTACACCAGCAGCTCGGAGATGCGGTGGATGAACTCCCGCGTCTGGGGAAACGAGCGGACGTAGCGGGCCACCCTGGGGTGGCGTCCGGTGAGGTTGCGCAGCGCGGGCACGAAATGCGGGTTGGGCAGGAAGCGCACGTCGAACAGCAGATCGGCGTCCTGTGGCACGCCGTGGCGGTAGCCGAAGCTCACGCAGGTGACGCGGATGTGCCGGTCGGCGGACTCGCGCTGGAATTTTTCTGTGACGTAGGCGCGCAGCTCGTGGACGTTGAAGCGCGAGGTGTCCACCACCATGTCGGCCAGGGCGCGGATGGGGCGCAGGCGGCGGCGCTCGGCGCGCAGGCCGGCCTTGAGCGGCTGGGCGCGTCCCAGGGGATGCGGCCGCCGGGTCTCGCTGAAGCGCCGCAGCAGCGCCTCGTCGCTTGCCTCCAGGAAGATGACCGTGGTGTTGAGCGTCTTCTTGACCGATTTGAGCAGCCCGGGCAGCCGGGCGAAGTTCTGTCCCTCGCGCACGTCCACCACCAGCGCCGTGCGTTGGATCTCGGTGGAAGCGCGCGCCATCTCGGCGAAGCGCGGGATGAGCCCCACCGGCAGGTTGTCCACGCAGTAGTAGTCCAGGTCCTCGAAGGCCTTGAGCACCGAGGCCTTGCCCGAGCCGCTCATGCCGGTGATCAGCACCAGCTCGGTCCCGGTCCCGCTGCTCCCGCGTTTTGCTTCAGCCTTCTTGCGCCGCGCCATGGGCGAATGGTATCACTTCGCGCCCGCCTGCCTGAGGGCTTCCACGACCTCCGGTGCGGCCTTCTGGCGCAGCGCCCGTTGCAGCGCCGTGACCCCGGCGACGGTCTTCGCGTTCACGTTGGCGCCCCGGGCCAGCAGCGCCTGCACCACCTCCAGGCTGCCCTGGCCCGCGGCTTCCATCAGGGCGGTGCGCCCGTCGCGCGCGGCCAAGTTGGGATCGGCGCCCGCCCCCAGCAGCGCCTCCACGGTCGCGGCATCTCCCTTGTTCGCCGCCAGCATCAGCGCCGTCATCCCGTTTGTGGCGCGCGTGTTCACCGCCGTGCCGCGCGCCACCAGCGCTCCCACCGTGTCCTCGTCCCCGTTGTCCGCCGCCAGCAGCAGGGGAGTCCACCCGTTGAGGTTGCGCGCATCCACCTCCGCCCCGGCAGCCAGCAGGGCGCGCGCCGCCTCCGTCTGCCACTGCGACGCGGCGTGGTGCAGCGCCGTCCATCCGCTGCGGTCGCGGGCCTCCAGTCCTCCGTCCGGCTCCGCGCCCTGAGGCGGGTCGCCTGCCGATTTCCCGCCCTGGGCCAGCGCCTTCAGCAGCAGCGGGAGGATGCGCGTCTCCCCCGCCGCAGCGGCGAACATCAGCACGGTGGTCGCGTCGCGGTCGCGCGCGCCGGGGTCGGCCCCGCCCTCGAGCAGCGCCTGCGCGACCTCCTCCTGCGCTCCCAGACACGCCATGATGAGCGGCGTCCACCCGTTCTGGTCGGCGACGTTCGGGCCGGCGCCCTTTTCCAGCAGCAATTGGACCAGTGGCAGGCGGCCGCCCTCGGCCG
>CBRAFF010000086.1:0-6541 GCA_967755155.1 uncultured bacterium | reverse complement strand
AACTGGAAGATGTACAAGACGCCGGCGGAGGCGCAGGCCTTCGTGGGCGCCTTCCTGCCGCTGGTGGCCGGGCACACACGCGACGAGATGACGCTGTGCGCGCCGTTCGTCTGCCTGCCGGCGCTGGTGGAAGCGGTGCGCGGCACAACCTTGGGTGTGGGCGCGCAGGACATGTTCTGGGAGAAGGAAGGCGCCTACACAGGCGAGGTCTCGGCTGGCATGCTGACCGCCGCGGGCTGCTCGCACGTCATCCTGGGGCATTCGGAGCGGCGGCAGCACTTCGGCGAGAGCGACGAGATCGTGAACCGCAAGCTGGAGGTCGCGCTCGAAGCCGGCCTCATCCCCATCGCTTGCGTGGGTGAGGTGATCGAAGAGCGCGAGGCCGGCCTGACCGGGGACGTGCTGCGGCGGCAGTGCTCGCGGGCCTTCCGCGGCATCTCCGCCAGGAAGGCGGCGAGGCTGGTGGTGGCCTACGAGCCGGTGTGGGCCATCGGGACGGGCAAGACGGCGACGCCGCAACTGGCCGCCGACGCGCACGGCGTCATCCGCCAGGAGGCCGCCGAGTGCTTCGGCAAGGAATTCGCCGCCGGCCTGCGCATCCTCTACGGCGGCAGCGTGAAGCCGGAGAACGCCACGGCGCTGATGTCGGAAGAGGAGATCGACGGCGCGCTGGTGGGCGGCGCCTCGCTCGACCCCAAATCCTTTGCCGCCATCGTGCACTACTAGGACCGCGGCGGGCAGCAGGCCGCCGGCGCTCGTCTGCTATAATCTTCTTCGCCCTCAGAGTTTCTTCACTTTCATTTCCTCGAGGAGACGCGCGGTCCAGGCGGAAGTGGTGGAACTGGCAGACACACCATCTTGAGGGGGTGGCGCCGAAAGGCGTGGGGGTTCAAATCCCCCCTTCCGCACCATTTCATTGGGAAAGGCTGTAAGCGAGCATGGTCGTTCTTCTGACGGTAGTGCACATCATCGTTTGCGTGTTTCTGATCGTGGTGGTGCTGTTGCAGAGCGGCAAGAGCGCGGACATCGCCGCCGCCTTCGGCGGAGGCGGGAGCCAGACCGCTTTCGGACCGCGAGGCGCGGCCACGGCGCTGACCCGGGCCACGACCGCAGCCGCCATCATCTTCATGCTCACCTCCGTCGGGCTCACCATCATGGCGGGCAAGGGAAAATCCGGCTCCGTGCTGGAGAAGGTGGCCCCCGCCCCGGCGCAAACGCAGCCGCAAACGCCCGCTCCGCAGGCGCCCGCACAGCAGCAGCCGTCCACGCCGCCGCCGGCGCAGCCGCCGCAGCAGAAGTAGTCCCAACCAGCGGAAGTCATGATCCACGAGATCCTTCCCGTCGGCCCGCTGCAGTGCAACTGCTCGGTGGTGGGCGACGAGGAGAGCCGCGAAGCCCTGGTCATCGATCCCGGCGACCAGATCGAGGAAGTGCTGGCCATCGTCGGCCGGCACGGGCTCACGGTGAAGCAGATCATCATCACGCACGCGCACATCGACCACGTGGGCGGCGCCATGAAGCTGAAGCGCGCGACCGGCGCCCCCATCCTGCTGAACCAGAGCGACACCATGCTGCTCAAGATGCTGGACGCGCAGGCGGCCTGGGTGGGCATGGCGCCCCCCGGCGCCGTGACCGTGGACGCCAGCCTCGACCACGCCGATACGGTGCGCGCCGGCACGCTGGCCGCCAGCGTCATCCACACCCCGGGACACACGCAAGGCAGCGTCTGCCTGTACTTTGAGCCGGAGAAAAAGCTCATCGCCGGGGACACGCTGTTTGCCGGAAGCATCGGGCGGACGGACCTGCCCGGCGGCTCGATGGAAAACATCCTCGCCTCGCTCCACCATCGCGTGATGGCACTGCCGGATGAGACGCTGGTGGTCCCGGGCCACGGGCCGCTGACCACCATCGGGCAAGAGCGCGAAACCAATCCCTTCCTGATCCAGGGGTAGCCCATAAACCGCAGCGGGCGGTGGAGGGCGATTCTAGGCGCGCAGGAACTCTTGCGCGGCGCGCTGGTAGGCCGTGCGCGCGTGCTCTCCCCACAGCACAAAACGCACCAGCTCGATCTCGGGATGAGCTTCGAGGTAGCGCTCGACCGTCTGGAGCGCGATCTGGGCTGCTTCGTCGAGCGGATATCCGTAGGCGCCGGTGCTGATGGCAGGAAAAGCGAGGCTGCGGATTTGGTGGCCCGAAGCCAGCTCCAGGCTGGAGTGGTGCGCGGCGGAGAGCAGCTCCGCGTCCTGGGGATGGCCGCGGTAGACGGGACCAACGGCATGGATGACGAAGCGGGCCTTGAGATGGTAGCCGCGAGTGAGGCGGGCCTGGCCCGTGGGGCATCCCCCCAGGGTGCGGCACTCGGCCAGCAGCTCGGGGCCAGCGGCGCGATGAATGGCGCCATCCACGCCGCCTCCGCCCAGGAGCGAGCTGTTGGCGGCGTTCACCAGGGCGTCCACGTCCTGGGCGACGATGTCGCCCTCGAGCAACTCCACCTGCGAGCGATGGACGGGGAGGCGCATACGCAAGAACGCCCGGACGCTGGAGCTCAGAGTCCGGGCGCGGAAGTTACTGGCTGACGTCCTGATAGGCCTTGAGGATCTTGGGCGAGAGGTAGGCTTCTCCGGGCGCCCGGAATCCTGAGGTCTTCTTGGCCAGGCGGAAGGCAGCATCGGCGTCGCGCTTGAGCCCGGCGTCCCGCTCGCCGCTCAGGTAGAAGCGGGTCAGCTTGCTGGCGCCCATGTAGAAGTGGCTGAGCCCGGTCTTGGAGCCGTTCACGTCCAGGTAGTCGCTGATGTGGGTCTCGGCCTTCTCGAACAGGCCCTGATAGAACTCGCGAATGCCCTTGGCCAGCATGACGTCGGCCTCGGAGCTGGCTCGCTTCTGGGCGGGCCCGGTCTCCTTGGGAAGCGTTTCCAGGCCGACGCGGGCCTGGACGTTCCTCTCGTCGGCGGCCAGGACGGCGATGTACTTGCTCTTGGCGCTGGCGATGTCGCCCCTGGACTTGGCGTCCGCGGCTTCCGCCAGCAACCTGTCCACGTCTACCTTGGGCCGGGAGGGCTCCTTCACCGCGGCCACTACCGGCGCCCGAACGACGGGTGGGGTGGTGGTGGTGGGAGTCCTGGTCGGAGCAGGAGCGGGCGTAGCGGTTGCGGTCACCGGCGGCGCGGCGGAACCGGAGGCCAGCGTGGCCATCTGGGTGGACTTGTCGCGCGGATTGCCCGGGCCATCGCCCTTGAGCGTGGCAGCCTCGTTGTAGGAACCTTGCGCCGCCTTGTAGTTCTTGGCGGCGGCCAGCCGGTCGCCCTCGGCCATGGCGGACTCGTACTGCTTCATGCGGTTCAGGTAGTTGTCGGCATCGCCCTTGCGGCTTCCGCTCACTCCCTGGAAGTGCCCGCGGGCCGAGTTGAAGTCGTTGCGGTTGTAGGCCTGGACGCCCTGATCGAACTTCTGATTCTGGGCAGCTTCGGCGCCCACCGCTACTTCTCTTTCCTTCTCTTTCTCCTTGGCCTGGAGGGCCGCCGGAATCTTGCTGATGACGTACTGCTTGGCTTCGTCCGCGCGCGGGCCGGTGCGCACGTTCTGGAACTTCTGTTTGGCGTCCTCGAAGCGGCCTTCCTGGAAGGCTTTCATGCCCTCCTGGAAGCGGTCCTCGTTCTTCTGCAGCTCCTTCTGCGCTTCCTTCTGCATGATGCCGCACATCATCTTGGCATCTTTGAATCCGGGATCGAGCTTGCAGAAGAGGCGGGCGGCCTCCACGGCCTTGCCTGCGGCGGCCGCCGCCTGCGCGGCATTGTAGTCCTCGTCCTTGCCGGCAAAGGCGGGCGCGGTCAGCAGCAGCGCCGCCAACAGCAGGAAGGCGCTAGTGCGAAGAAAGGATTTTGTCGACATCGATGGCCTCGAAAACGGGGGTGAAGCTCCCCGGTGAATCGTTGGTCGCTTTGATGGTTTCCGATTTCTCCGTGCCATTCGGCCCGGTCACCACCACCGTGAACTCGCCCTCGGCGACGGGGACCCGGACGGGGGTCTGCAGGTTCACTTCTTGGGCGCTGCCCCCTCCAGCGGGGGTGATGGTCTTCACCGTGCCCCAGGGCACGGCGTTGATCTCGATGTAGGTGGTGGCGGGTGCCGTGCCGAACATCTTCTGGTAGGCGAAGTAACCGCCCACGAGCATAACCACGGCCGCCAGGGCGATGCCGATCATCATGACCGGAGGCTTCTTGGCCGGGGCCGGAGGGGCCACCGGGGGGCGCATGGTCGGAGCGGCCGCGGGCCGGGGCGTGGGGACACCCGCCGGGCGCTGCGCGGCGGGAATGGCGACGGTCTTATCCAGCCCCGGAGGTGGCGCCGGCATGGCCGGACGGCTGCCGCTGCTCTCGAAGGAGCCCGCGACCACGGTCTGCGACATGTCGGTGGAGCCGGCGACGATGGTCTTGCCCAGCTCCGCTTCTTTCTTCTGGCGGGAGGCTCCGGCGGCCGCGTCTTTCTTCAGGCTCTCGTACTGTGTCTGCAGGTCGGCGGGGGCCGCGGTCACCAGGCCGGCCACTCCCTCCAGGCTTTGCAGCGCCGAGCGATACTGCCGCGAAAGCAGCAGAGTGCGGGCGTCGCGGATGGCCTTTTCCACTCCGGTGCGGGCCAGGGCCGCGCGCTTGGTTTCCAGCTCCAGCAGCGCCTGCTTGACCTCGGGAGTCTCGCCGTAGGTCTTCTTGCAGGCCTCGGCGATCTTCATGGCGTTGACGAAGTCGCCCTTCGCGGCGGCCTCCTTGGCCTTCTCCAGGGCGCCGGAGACTCCTTTGGCCTGGTCGGCCTCGGCGCGAGCCTTCTCCAGCAGGGCGGTGAACTGGCTGGAGCGGGCGAAGGACTTGGGCTGGGACTCCAGGAAATTGACCGCGTCGTCCACCTTGCGGGCTTCCAGCATGCGCTGCGCCTTGCCGATGGTGGCGTCCACCTTGCGGCTGAACTCCTCGAGCTGCTGGCGGGCCTGGGTGAGCACTCCGCGCAACTCCTCGTCGGGAGTCTGCTTCATGGCGGTTTCCAGCACCTGCACGGCGCGCTCGTATTCCCCCTCGCCGATGAGGCGTTGGGCCTCTTCCGCGGCCGCCTCGATCTTCCTGCGCTTGGTCTGCGTGGCGGCCTCGTCGCGGGCGAACTGCAACAGGTCGTTGATCTCGGCCGAGCCTTCCAGCTCCATCTGCGCCGACTCCAGCACCTTGACCGCGCCCTCGTAGTCCTTCTTCTTGAGGGCTTCTTTGGCCTTGTGGAGGTAGTCGGCTTTGACCTGCTCGGTCTTCTCGCTCTCGGCCGCGTCGCGCACCATGGCCAGCAGCGACTGCAGGCGCGAGTCCCCGGGAGACTTCTTGACCGCCTGCTCCAGCAGCGCCAGGGCTTCGCTCGCCTTCCCCGCGTTCAGCAGTTGGCGAGCGGACGCCATCTGTTCTTCCACCAGCTTCTTCTTGCTGGTCGCCTCGAGCTGCTTCTCGGCCATGGCCTTGAGCTTGAGCAGGCCGGGGTCGTTGGAGAACTTCAACAGGGCTTCGTTGGCGGTGTTGCAGGCCGCTTCATAGTCGTCGCGGCTGATGGCGTCGTTGATCTCGTTGGTGAAGCGCTCCATGTCCTTGCGCTTCGACTCCTGCTCCCGCCCCAAGCTCGCCATGTTCAGGAGGCCGTGGAGCTCAGGGTTGGCGGCGTCGATGGATTCCGCCTTCTTCAGCACTTCGAAGGCAGCGGTGTACTTGCGCGCTTGCAGGTCCTTGCGCGCCTCTTCAAATAGCCCCTGCACTTGCTTCTGCTTGCCCTTCTCGGAAAGCTCCTTGGCGACGGTGGCTTGCAGCGCCCGGGCCTGCGTATTGCTGGCATCGAGCGCCAGCGCTTCCTCCAGGGCCCGCTGGGCGGCTTCCATGTCTCCGGCGTGGTAGGAGGAATCGGCGCGGTGCAGCGCGTCTTCCAGCTTCTTCTTCTGGTTCTTGGCCTCCTGGGCCAGGTCGCGCAGGTTGAGCAACTCGGTGTTGGTCTTGTCCAGGGTGATGGCCTGCTCGGCGTAGGCCAGGGCGTCGTCGTAGAGCTTTTGCGCCAGCGCGTCTTCGGCGTGGGAGCGGAGTTGGCGGATCTGCTCGCCCCGCTGCTGCTTCTGCAGGCGCTGTTGCACGTCGTGCATCAGCTCCTTGGCCACATGGTGCTGGGTATCCACCTTCAGCACCTGCTGCAGCAGTTCCTTGGCCTTGCTCAGTTCCTGCTTCTCGATGGAGACCTTGGCCTTCTCCACGTAGTCGCTGACCAGGGTCTTCTTGAGTTGCTCCTGCACGCGCGAGAGGTCGAAGGCGAAGTCCTCTGCGGTGGCGTAGCGCTCCTCGCGGTCCTTGGAGAGGGCGCGGTGCAGCACTTCCTCCAGCTCGGGAGGATAGACGCGCAGGAAGTTCTTCAGGGGCGGCGGCGGCTCGTGGATGATCTTGAGCAGCGTGGACGCGGTGTCCTTGCCGTCGAAGGGCAGGGTATAGGTAAGCAGCTCGTAGAGCATGACGCCGGTGGAGAAGATGTCGGTGCGGCC
>CBRAFF010000085.1:0-6542 GCA_967755155.1 uncultured bacterium | reverse complement strand
GGGGCGTGTTCACCAACAAGATGTCCACCGACGCCTACCGCGGCGCCGGCCGGCCGGAAGCCACCTACATCATCGAGCGCATGGTGGATGTCGCCGCCGGCGCGCTGAAGATGGACCCGGTCGACATCCGCCGCAGGAATTTCCCCAAGGCCTCGGAGTTCCCCTTCAACACTTCCACCGGCATCATCTACGACTCCGGCAACTACCAGGAGACGCTGAAGCGCGCGCTGCGCATGGCCGGTTATGACAAGCTGCGCGCCCGCCAGAAGGCCGGCTGGAAGCAGGGGAAGTACTACGGCATCGGGGTTTCCACTTACGTCGAGATTTGCGCCATGGGGCCTTCCACCGCCATGCCCGCCGGCGGCTGGGAGAGCGGCACGGTGCGCGTTGAGCCCACGGGCAAGGTCACGGTGCTGACCGGCGCCTCGCCGCACGGCCAGGGGCAGGAGACCAGCTTCGCCCAGATCGTCGCCGACGAATTCGGCATCGAGCCCGCGGACGTGAACGTGGTCCACGGCGACACCGCGGTCGTACCCTACGGCATCGGGACCTTCGGCAGCCGCGGCACCGCCGTCGGCGGCACCGCCATGTACTTCGCGGTGCAGAAGGTGAAAACCAAGATGGCCACGCTGGCCGCGCACCTGATGGGCGCGAAGCCCTCGCAGATCACCTTCGCCAACGGCCGCGTCAGCGCCAAGGGCGGCAAAAAGTCGCTGGGCTGGGGCGAAGTGGTAGGCGCTGCCTACGTGGCCAAGAACTTGCCGCCGGGATTCGAGCCCGGCCTGGAAGGCACGCACTTCTTCGAGCCCTCGAACTTCACCTTCCCCTTCGGCGCGCATATTTGCTCGGTGGAGGTGGACGCCGAGACCGGCGAGGTCAAGGTGGAGAAGTACGTGGCGGTGGACGACTGCGGCAACGTCATCAACCCGCTGCTGGTCGAAGGACAGCTCCACGGCGGCATCGTGCAGGCCATCGGCCAGGCGCTCTACGAAGAGGTCCTCTACAACGAGGACGGGCAACTGGTGACCGGGACGCTGATGGATTACGCCGTGCCCCGAGCAGCGCAGTTTCCGCGCTTCGAGCTGGGGCGCACCGTCACCCCCTCGCCCGTGAACCCGATGGGCGTCAAGGGCGTGGGCGAAGCCGGCACCATCGGCTGCACTCCCTGCATCGTCAACGCGGTGTGCGACGCGCTCTCGCCCCTCGGCATCCAGAATCTCGACATGCCGCTCAAGGCGGAGCGGGTGTGGCGCGCCATGCAGGCGGCCGGAAACAAGCCGCGCGCCGAGAAGCTTGCGCCGGCCGGGGCTGCGGCCGCGAAGCCGCAGCCCACGAAGAAGCGGAGGCGGGCATGATTCCCGCGGCATTCGAATACGAGAGTCCGCGGACGCTGGGCGAGGCGCTGGCCCTGCTGGCCTCGCGCGCTGACGCCAAGCTGCTGGCCGGCGGACACAGCCTGCTGCCCGCCATGAAGCTGCGCGTGGCCGCGCCCGCGACGCTCATCGACCTGGGCCGCATCGACGGCTTGAGCTACATCCGCAACGCGGGCGACAAGATCGCCATCGGCGCCATGACCACCCACGCCGAAGTCGCGGCCTCCGACCTGCTGCGTTCGGCCTCGCCTCTTTTGGCGGAAACCGCCTCGCACATCGGTGACGTCCAGGTACGCAACCGTGGGACGCTCGGGGGCAGCCTGGCGCACGCCGACCCCGCCGCCGACTACCCCGCCGCCATCCTGGCGCTCGACGCCGAGATGGTGGCCATGAGCGAGCGCGGCGAGCGCGTAATCCCCGCCCGGAAGTTTTTCACCGGGCTGATGACCAGCGCGCTGCGGCCGAATGAGATCCTCACCGAGGTGCGCGTCCCCCGAACCGGAGGAACCACCGGCGCCGGGACGGCTTACAAGAAGTTCCATCATCCCGCCTCGGGATTCGCCGTGGTCGGCGTGGCCGCGGTGGTGAAGCTGCGCGGCGGAAACATCGAGAGCGCCGCGGTCGGCATCACGGGCGTAGGCATGCACGCCTACCGGGCGTCGGCGGTCGAGGCCGCGCTGCGCGGCAAGCCGCTCTCCGCCATCGCCAAGGCGACGGAGAAGGCGGCCGAAAAGATTGAAGCCCTGGGCGACACCTACGCCTCCGCCGAGTACCGCCGGCATCTGGCGCAGGTCTTCACCCGCAGGGCGCTCGCAGCGGCCGCCAGGGCCGCGGGAAAGTGAAGCTCGCAGGAACCCAGAAGGTCCCGGCGCCGCGGGCCGCCGTCTGGCGGGCGCTGATGGACCCGGCCGTCCTCCAGCGCATCCTCCCCGGCTGCGAGAGATTCGAAGCCGCCGGCGAGCACCACTACACGGCCGAGTTCAAGGCAGGCATCGGCGCCTTCAAGAGCACCTTCCAGGGCGAGGTCAAGCTCTCCAACCTCAAGCCGGAGAGGTCTTACACCCTGTCGTCGAAGGCCAAGGGCTCGGGCGCGTTCGTCGAGGGCACGGCGCAGGTCGAGCTGGAAGACGCGGGCAAAGAAACCAGCTTGAAGTACGCGGCCGAGGTCAAAGTCGGGGGCGCGCTGGCGGCGCTGGGCGGGCGTCTGATGGAAGCCGCGGCCCACAAGAACATCGCCGATACCTTCGCCAACCTGGCGAAGGAGTTCAAGAAGTGAACCGTAAACGGTTAACCGTGAACGGTAAACTCGCGCTCTGATATCCTAGCTGTCCAATCCACTTCCGACTGGAGCCACCCATGAAGGGCGATGCCAAGGTCATCAAGCTGCTGAACCAGGTGCTGAAGGCGGAGCTCACCGCCGTCAACCAGTACTTCCTGCACGCCGAGATGTGCCACAACTGGCGCTACGAGAAGCTCTACGGCTACGTCCGCAAGGAGTCCATCGACGAGATGAAGCACGCCGAGGCGCTCATGGAGCGCATCCTCTACCTCGAAGGCACGCCCAACATGACCGACTACTTCAAGATCAACATCGGGCCGACGGTGGAGCAGCAGTTCAAGAACGACCTGCAGGTGGAGTATGAGGCGGTCAATCGCTTGAACGAGGGCATCAAGGCCTGCGTCGCGGTGGGCGACAATGGTTCGCGCGAGCTGCTGGAGAAGATCCTGCTGGACGAGGAGCAGCACGTCGACTGGCTGGAGGCGCAACTGCACGCCATCGACGAGATGGGCATCCAGAACTACCTGGCCCAGCAATTGCACGGGGATGAGGAAGGGAAGGACTAGGCCTACCGCGGATCGGCGCGGATAACGCGGATTCTCAGAACTATTTCAAGACACCCGGTTGCGGACAATACTCGGCCGGGTTCTGCTTTTTTTCCGCTTATCGGGTTTATCCGTGCCCATCCGCGCAAATCCGCGGTAAGAATTCGGTCTGGGCTAGAATAGAAGTTGCCTCACCTATACGCCCTCCATTTTGACAGCGGAGAGATGGCCGAGTGGCTGAAGGCGCACGCTTGGAAAGCGTGTTTACTCGAAAGGGTAACGTGGGTTCGAATCCCACTCTCTCCGCCAGACTGTCCGTAAGTTATTGGTAAATTTGACATTAGGGACCTTTCCCTGTAGCATGGTTGGTGAGCGAGCTTCCATCCTGTCTCTCTTTCAGGTCTTCTGAACTAAGTCAGCCCATCTGAAGTAGCCCCCTCTTAGCCGACCACCCAACCTTAAGGAGGTTGACCATGTTTGCTCGCAACGTTTCTATGCACTTGAAGGCCAACTCGCAAGCCGAGTTCACGCAGCTCGTGGAGAAGGAAGTCATTCCCATGCTGCGCAAGCAGAAGGGCTTCCAGGATGAGATCACCTTCGCCATTCCCGGCGGAACCGATGTCATCGCCATCAGCCTGTGGGACAACAAGGAGAACGCGGAGACCTACAACACCACCGGCTACCCGGAGACCCTGAAGAGCCTGGCCAAGGTGCTGGACGGAACTCCCAAGGTGCGGATCTCGGACGTGATGAATTCCACCTTTCACAAGATCGCCGCTCCCGTAGCTGCCTGAGGCGACAGGCTTTCATTGCTCAGTGGGGGCGGCTCAGGCCGCCCCCGCTTTGCAGTCACAGAAAATCCACCAGAGACTCGAGGAGGGCAGAATGTCCATGAAAATCGTGAAGTGGGGCTCCATCGCGGTGATATCGGCGTTGCTGTTCGTGGCAGCGCTGTGGCGCCCGTCCACCGATTACCGCACCCTGTTGGCGGGCCTTGTGATTTGGGCCGTCGCCATTGCGTTGTTGAGGCCGAAGCCCAGGCTGTCCATCCTGTCCATAACAGAACAGAACCGCAGGCCTGAATCCCTGTAAGATGGAAATGGAGCACACTATGTCACAGACCAATGGCGACAAGGCGAGATTCTCGAAGGACCGCAAGAAGAAGGAACTCAAGCGGCAGCGCAACCGGGAGTTAAGGAAGACCCTGCGCATCCCCAAGGCGGCCTGAGCTTCGGGCGGCCTTACGGCTGATTCCGCCAGTTCCGCTTTTCTATTTCCCACTCCACATCCGCCAACTCAGCCGGGGAGTGTTGCGGGTCGCGTTCGATCTGCTGGCGCAGATCCGCAGCCCGGACTTCCATCTCGGCCACACTCTTCTCGTCCCAGCCATTCATGCCGGCCATCCCTCACTCAGGCGCATTGGACCGCGACGCTCACAGCCGCCGGTTTCGCCTTGATGTATGCGTTGCACAAGCAGACTTTGCACGCGCCACGGCGGTAGAGCGCCAGCGGCAGCGCCCGATGGTCTCTCATCTCGTGGGAGCACTTGCACATTGCGCTCATCCTGTCTCCTTGATCGGGCCCCGGTGCCGGAAGCGCCGTTCCCCTTGCCGCCCGCCGCGGGAGCTTAGCGGCGCGCGAACAGGCCCGCCTCCCCGCACCTTCCGCCACAGTCGCGCGAAGGGCGCCAAAAGCAGGTCGTACACCAGCGTTCTCAGCGGATGGATCATGAGAAACCGCGGCCACTCAAGGTCCGGGGTGCGTCTAAGAGGGGGGACTTCAGATAGGCTGACTTAGTTCAGGGGACCTGAAGAGGGAGAGGAACTGCTCACTCACTCTCGACACTATGCCCACGGGGAGGCATTGTCAAACGCGAGAACGCAGCGTCCTTAGCTTGGTCCTGGCCCGCCGGCGCGCAACCTTGTTAGTCTGCTGCAGACATCCGCGCATCGCAGAGGGAGTAAGAAACGTTGCTTCCCGACACGCCAAGTCCAGACAAGCTCCTGTGCGATTCCGAGAAGCCTCGCTGGGCGCACTACAAGGTCCTGCTCCTGAGCTGGGCGGGCTGGACCTTCGACTTCTACGACCTCATCCTTTACAGCTTCCTGCTGATTCCCATCAGCCGGGAACTCGGCCTTTCCCGGGAGACGTCTTCGCTGGTGCTGGGCGCGTCGCTGGCCGCTACCGCCATCGGCGGCGTTGCCTTCGGCGCGCTGGCCGACCGCCTGGGACGCAAGCCCGTGCTCTCGCTCACCATCCTCGTCTACAGCCTGGGGACGTTCCTATGCGGATTCGCTAGCGGCCCGGTGAGCCTTCTTTTCTTCCGCGTCTTGACCGGTGTGGGAGTCGGCGGCGAGTGGGCCACCGGCCAGGCCTACGTGGCGGAGTGTTTCCCTCCCAGAATGCGCGGCCGCTTTGGCGCCATCATGCAGACCGGCGCACCCATCGGCGTGGGACTCGCCTCCCTGGTGGGCGGATTCCTGCAGCCGCTGGTCGGCTGGCGCGGCTGCTTCATGCTCTCCGTGTTGCCGGCGCTGCTCGTGGTCGCCATCCGCCGCTACCTGCCGGAATCCGATCTATGGGAGCAGCGCCAGCTCCTGGCGCGAAGCGGCGGGCTCCCCCGCGCTGCGCTGGAACAGCAGCGTGGCGGCCTCCTGGCCTTGTTCTCTTCGCAGTACCGCCGCACCTTCCTGCTGGCGCTGGGACTGGCCATCCTCGACATGTCCGCCTACTGGTTCACCTACTCCTGGCTGCCCGGCTACCTGCAGAGCGAACGCCAACTCTCGCTGGCCCAGTCGGCGCTATGGATCCTGGTCACCCAGACCGGAGGCTTCGCCGGTTACCTTTCTTTCGGACTGGTGGCCGACTTCCTCGGCCGGCGCCCGGCCTACTCCATCTACGGAGTCATCTGGGCCACCGGCCTCCTCATGATCACCTTGCTCTGGCAGACGGTCGTAGCCTACCCGGCGGTCATCCTGGGGTTCATGTTCCTGGTGGGCTTTGGCACGGGGATGTTCGGAGGCTACGGCCCGCTGTTTGCCGAGCTCTTTCCCACCGGCATCCGCAATACCGCCATGGGCACCGCGTTCAACCTGGCCCGCGGGGCGCAGTTCTTCACCCCGCTCATCATCGCCGTCGTCGCCCGGCAGTACGGCCTGGCGGGCGGCATCTCCATCGCTGCGCTCTTCGCACTGGCCGCCGGGGCCTGGGTCTGGACCCTGCCGGAGACCAAGGGCAAGCGTCTCGCTCCGGAGGACGGATGAAACCGCCCCCACCCGGGACTACTGTCCAGGCTTCTTCTTTGCGGGTGCGGCATCCGGCATGCCGCCGTCGAAGATTACCTTC
>CBRAFF010000084.1:0-6553 GCA_967755155.1 uncultured bacterium | reverse complement strand
GATGGCGATATTGCGGATGGTGCTCAAATGCCGTCCTCTGGCTGGAGTCGGGCCGCAGTACCCCCAAGGGCCCTACTAGCAGATTAACAGGAGATGGCGCGGGACGGGGGGCCGGGCGCGCCGGGAATCCCGTCATGCCCTCACGCCCCTCGCCGGTGGTATCATTCGCCCGCTTCGACCCCTCTGCCCATGGACAAGCCCAAAAGCCTGGCAAACGAGTTCTGGGGCGGCCTGGCGGCCATGCTGGTGGCGCTGCCCTCGGCCATCGCCTTCGGCGTGACCATCTACTCGCCGCTGGGCGCCGCGTTTGTCGCCGTGGGCGCGCTGGCCGGCATCCTGGGGACCTTCGCGCTCGGCCTGGTGGCTCCCACCTTCGGCGGCACCAACCGCCTGATCACCGCGCCCTGCGCCCCCGCGGCCGCCGTGCTCTCCGCCTTCGCCATCGAGATGATGCAGAAGGGCGTGACCGGGGAGTCGGCGCTGCTCATGATCGCCCTGGTCAGCCTGATGTGCGGCGTGCTGCAGGTGGGCTTCGGAGTGGCGGGCCTGGGCCGCCTCATCAAGTACATGCCCTTTCCCGTGGTGAGCGGCTACCTGAGCGGCGTGGGCCTCATCATCATCGTCAGCCAGGTGCCCAAGTTCCTGGGCGTGCCCAAAGGGACGCACTTCTGGGAGTCGCTGCGCTCGCCGTGGCTGTGGCGGTGGGAGGGCATGGTGGTAGGCGGAGTCACGGTGCTGGTGATGCTGTTCGCGTCCAAAGTCACCAAGGCGGTGCCTGCGGCCATCCTGGGACTGGTTTCGGGCGTGCTCGCCTACTTCGCGCTCGCCCTTTACTATCCCGCGCTGCTGGAGCTGGCAGGAAACAAGCTCATCATCGGCCAGTTGGGCGGCTCGGCCGAAGGCGGATTCTTCACCGCCATGGTGGGACGCTGGAAGGCGTTCGGCGGCGTGAATCCCTCCGACCTGAAACTGCTGATCACGCCGGCGCTGACCTTGGCCGTGCTGCTCTCCATCGACACGCTCAAGACCTGCGTGGTGCTCGACGCCCTGACGCGCACCCGGCACAACTCCAATCGCGAACTCATCGGGCAGGGCCTGGGCAACCTGGCCTCGACCGCGGTGGGCGGCATGCCCGGCGCCGGACAGATGGGCGCCACCCTGGTCAACATCTCCAGCGGCGGCCAGACGCGCGTCTCCGGGCTGATTGAGGGCGCGCTGGCCCTGGTGGCCTTCCTCGTCCTGGGACAGTTCATCGCCTGGGTGCCCATCGCGGGGCTGGCGGGCATCCTGATCGTGGTGGGCTTCCGCATGTTCGACCGCCACAGCCTGCACCTGCTGAAGTCGCGCTCCACCATCCTGGACTTCGTGGTCATCGTGGCGGTGGTAGCGGTGGCGCTGAGCGTGAGCCTGATCGCGGCCTCGGCGGTGGGCATCGGCCTGGCCATCATGCTCTTCATCCGCGAGCAGGTGGGCGGCGCCGTGGTCCGCCGCAAGACCTACGCCAACCAGATGTTCTCCAAGCAGATGCGCCTGCCGGAGGAGATGGAGATCCTGACCCAGCGCGGCGACCAGGCCGTCATCTTCGAGCTGCAGGGCAGCCTGTTCTTCGGCACCACCGACCAGCTCTACACCGCGATCGAGCCCGATCTGAAGGTGCGCAAGTACGTGGTGCTGGACATGCGCCGCGTGCAGTCGGTGGACTTCACCGCCGCCCACATGCTGGAGCAGGTGCAGGGCATGCTGGCCGAGCGCGACTGCTACCTCATCTTCAGTGAGTTGCCGCGCGCCGCTCCCAGCGGCCAGGACATGAAGCGCTACTTCCAGACCATGGGCCTGGTGCGCTCCGAACGCCATGTCCGCGGCTTCCGCGAGCTGGACGCCGCCCTGGAGTGGGTGGAAGACCAGATCCTGCAGGAGCAGCGCCTGGAGAAGGCGGCGGAGACGCCGCTCGAGCTGCACGAGATCGAAGTTTTCAAGGGACGCAAGGAGGATACGCTCTCGGAACTCACAGCCTGCCTGGTGAAGCGTTCGGTCAAGGATGGCGAGTACATCTTCCGTCGCGGCGACGAGGGCGACGAGCTCTTCCTCATCCGGCGCGGCGCCGTGCGCATCATGCTGCCCATCGTGGGCAAGCGCAGCCACCACCTGGCCACCTTCGGCCGCGGCGACTTCTTCGGCGAGATGACGTTCCTGGACCGCGAGCCGCGCTCCGCCGATGCCGTGGCCGGCGCCGATACCGACCTGTTCATTCTGTCGCGGGAGCGCTTCGATGCCCTCGCCGACCATCACAAGCGCCTGGGCATGAGCCTGCTCGAAGGGCTGGCCAAGGCGCTGGCCATCCGCCTGCGCCACACCAACACCGAACTGCGGACGCTGGAAGAGAACTGAAGCGGGCGGGGAAGCGCTCTACCCGGAAGCCCAGTTGCGCCGCTCGACGATGGCCGGGGGCTCGTAAGTACGGCCGGCGGCCAGGCGCTTGGCCTCGCGGCGCGAAGTCCAAAGCAGCAACGGTCCCAGGACGCGGGCGGCCCAGCCGCTGGCCCAGCCAAACTCCTGTTCCACCTGCAGGCGCAGGCGCCGGACTTTTCGGCTGACCCTCTGGTTGGTGTCCTTCAGCCGGCGCTCCATCGCCCACAGCGCGGCGCTGTAGCTGCCCTTGAGCTGCCGGACCTCCCACTCAAAACGCCGGCGCACCCGTTCGTCCGAACAGTACTTGTAGCGCTTCCAGCCCTGGAGCAGCGTCTGGCACATGCGGTAGAGGCTGGGCCCGTTGCGCTCGAAGTCCTCGAGGAAGGCCCAGTCCAGGAACTTCTTGGAATCGTCGCGCGAGATGGCGGCGTGGCGGAAGTTGAACTTGTACTGGCCGTGGATGTCGGCCAGTTCCACTCCATCCAGCAGGAGCCCTTTTTCGTTCATCTCATGGTACAAGGGCGTGCCGGGGACCGGAGTGTAGAGCATGAACTGGTGGAAATCGGAGCAGTGCGACACGGCGTGCTCGATCTCCTGCGGGATGTTGTCCGGGGTATGGTGCTCCAGGCCCACAATGGTCGAGCCCAGCACCCGGATGCCGTGCTGGCGCAACTCCTGTACCAGGGCGCGGGTATCCACGTTCTGCAGCTTGGCGTAGCTGGAGTGCGGAGACTCCAGGCCCAGCCACAGCCAGGCCACGCCCAGTTCCACCAGCTCCTGCATGCTGTAGCTGCGGACGGCATGGGCGGAAGAGAAGACGTAGAGCGCCCAACTCTTGCCCTCCTGCTTCATCAGTTCCAGCAGGCGCAGGGCGCGCTTGCGGTGCAGCAGGAAGTTTTCGTCCATGACGAAAAATGAGTGGACCTTCAGCCGGGCCTCCAGGTCGCACATCACCGCGAACAGCTCGTCCCCGGTCTCGTAGAAGTTGATGAACTTGCCCTTGCCGCCGAAGAACGAGGAGGTGGTGCAGAAGTTGCATCCCATGGGGCAGCCGACCGAGGGGATCAAGGCGGCCGCGGTGCCGCCTTTGGGTTGCGGCAGGCGCAGCCCCATGGCGCGCACCCCGAAGCCGGAGACGATGGCGGGATGGCGGATGGGCGCGCCGGGGTCCTGGCCCAGGTATTGCCGCATCCAGCGGATGCCCTCGCCGCGTACGATGTGGTCGGCATCCACCAGTTGCTCGATGCCCGGGATGGCGGCCACATGTCCGCCCACCACGATCACGGAATCCGGCGACCACTGCCGCACCATGCGGCACATTTTCTGCACCTTGCCCAGGTTGGTGATGATGGAGGAAATGCCCACCACGTCGTACTGCTCGCGCGCCAACTCGCGCTGGAAGCGCTTGCGGCTGGGGAAGTCCAGCAGAGTGCAGGGAGCGGAGATGTTCTCCTGGATGAGCATGATGCCCCAGGAGCGGTGGAACATGCGCAGCGAGAACTCGCCCTGCGCTCGCGTCACCTGGTTATGGAAGAGCTCCATGGGGTTGAGGGAGCGGGAGCCGAAGCGGTCGTCGCGGGCGTAGGGGCCGAAGACTGAGGTCAACAACACCCGTGCCCGCGTCCCCTTGGGATGAGTTTGCATTCCGTCCATGATAGGCGCGCACCGGGAGGGCAAAACGGAATAGCGCCGTTGCTCACACGGCTCTGTGAGGTGGGAGGGGCCGCGGTGGGACCGGCTTCCCAAAAAGAAAAACGGGCTGCTCCCACAGTGCGGGAGCAGCCCGCTTGGTTCCGGTCGTCCTCAGCGCTTACCCCTCGGGGACGGTAAGCGGTTCGGTCAGCCGGAAGGTCATGCCGGTTTCCGCCGGGATGCGGACCTGCTTCTTTCCGGTCAGGGCCGCGGCCGCCAGCCCGGCGCCCGCGCCTACAGGGCCGCCGATCAGTGCGCCCTTGCCGCCACCGGCCAGCGCGCCGATGAGCAAGCCGCCGCCGGCGCCACCGCCGATCAAGGCGATGTTGCGCTTCTTATGGCCCCCGCTTTGCCGGCCTACCGTGCTGGTCTGCACCTCATACTGGCTGCCGTGCACTTCCACGGAATTCAAGGCCAGGGCCATGTGGGCACGGCCCTTCAAGCGGCCCGACGCCTTGGAGTCCAACACCACGCCCTCGGCCTTCGAGCCCTCGGGAATCACGGTTTCCCCGTTCACCACCACCGGCGAGACCACCGTGGCCGCGAACGTCTCCCCAGGGGCGTTCTGGTTGGTGGCCAGGGACTGGTCCAGCCGCACATGGATGGCGGTTCCGGCCGGCACGGTCACATCACGGGCCATGAGTTTCGTCGCCACGTCGGTAGTCGCCCGCGCCGCGAACAGCGCCAGCGCCAGCACCGGAATGGCCAATGCACCTGCGATCAGGTACGCCTTCCGCTTCGGCAATGTCAACGCACACCTCCGTTTTTCTCAATTTACCTTTGCTTAGATGAAGTCATTTCGGGGCAGGCTGTCCGCGGCGGGCGCCGGCCCCGCGGTGAAACCGTTACTGCGGGACATGCCCGTGCGGCCAGGGGAAGCCAGGCCGATGGGACGCTGGCCTCGGGCCTATTTCAAGCGCGTGGGACGGTCGGGGACCGGGGAGGCGTCGTGCGCTTCGAAGCCGGTTTCTTCTTCCTCCACGGCAAGGTCCTGCAGGATGCGGGCGCAGCGGTTCCAGCGCAGGATGGCGTCGTCGTTGCCCGCGGGCGCGAGCTTTTCGGCGTCCTCAAAGCACTGCATGGCCTTCTCGAACCAGGGCAGCAGCGAGTGCGCCGGGCGCCCGGTGCGCAGTTGCGCCTTGGCCCGCCGCTCGTAGAGCAGCCCGGCGCAGTACAGGCGCTCGAAGGGGTCGGTGAGCCGCTCGAAGATGCCCTCGACCTCGGCGTAGCGGTCGGAAGCGTGACCGGTGAACTGGTCGGTGATGGAAAGGCCCAGCAACCGCAGCGCGGTCTGGTTCTCCGGTTCCACCGCCAGAATGTCGTGGCAGATGGACTCCGATTCCTCCGGCTCGTTCAAGTTGCGGTAGAGCTGCACCTTGGCGATGGCTTCGGGGATGGCGGATTTCGAGATGGTGCGCAGTTTGAACTCCATGGCGTGTCTCCAGGGGACGAATTAAAAATGCAAAATGCAAAATGCAAAAAGCAGCCTAGTTACGGCCGTTCTTGGCGGACACGATGATGGCGGCAAGGATACGCTTCAATTGGTCCGCCTCGTCCTTCAACTCTTCTAGGCGCTCGACGGGGACGACCTGCGCCGCCTGCAGCAGTCTGAGCCAATAGTCTGTTTCTCGTGCCTCCTTCAGGGCGATAGCAACCTTGTATATGAAGTCTGCCTTGGTGGTCCCTGATTGCGCCTCCTCCACGTTGGCGCCGATGGAAGTTCCCGCGCGCAACAACTGACGCGAAAGCGTACGTCCCGCGCCGGGCTTCTCTTCCAGATGCCGGCATAGCTTTACGATCCGGACGGCGAAGGCGAATGTCCGCTGCTGAATGTCAACGGCCGTCTTGGGGGCGGGTTCCTCTTTTGCATTTTTCATTTTGCATTTTGCATTTATCTAAATCGTCCAGAGAAGATATCCCGCCACCACCGTCCCTACGATCGCGCTTCCGTAGCAACCGGCAAAAATCACTTCGTTCAAGTGCTTGATCTGCAATCCATCGTAAAGCGTGAAGCGGAAGCGATGCGCCCAGTGAAAGAGCGACAGCGAGCACAGCACGAACAGGTACATCCGCACCAGGGGCAGCTGGACTATATCCATCAAGGTGCCGTAGGTGGGCTCCTGCAGCCAGCCCAGCGGGAAGGCCAGCGCGAACAGGAACAGGTGCACCGGGATCAGGAGGGCCGCCACCGTGCCGCCGGTGCTGAACAGCCCCCAGAAGAACGCGTCATTGGAAGTCTTGGGCATCTATCTCCCCAGCAGGAACCAGGCCACGAAGGCCGAGGCACCCATCCAGGCGGCGTAGTGGGGCGCGGCCACCGCCCACTCCGGCACCCGCTTGCCTCCCATCCGCACCGCTATGGCTTTGGGCGCGGCGTTGAACCAGGTGTACGTGTGGAAGACCACAAACAGGAATGCGAGCGAGTCGAGCGCGACCACCGCCGGCTGCCGCA
>CBRAFF010000083.1:0-6587 GCA_967755155.1 uncultured bacterium | reverse complement strand
CCACACACTTCAACACCTTATCTTGAAACTCCATCCCCCAACCCCCACCCCTGGGAACCTGAGCCGGGTGCAGGAAGCGTCCCGACGGCTCGGGACGCCTCCCCTCCCCTCATTCCTGGTCCCGGCGCGCCTTCTTGCGGTTGCGTTTGCGTGCCAGAGCCTGCTTCAGCCGCGATTTTTCGCCCGGCTTGAGGTAATAGGAGTGACGCTTGACCTCCTTGATGATGTCCTCTTGCTGGACCTTTCGCTTGAAGCGACGGAGGGCGTTCTCCAGGGACTCGCCCTCCTGCAATCTCACTTCTGCCAAAAAATACCACCCCCAAACGATTCCGGTAGGATGCCTAGTTATTGCAGCCTTTCCCGGCTGAGTCAAGCACAATGTGGACTTTAGCCGCATTTCTCGCGGCCTTCCGCGCTTTCGCCTGTCTCGCGTTCCCGGCTCAGAACTTCAGCCGCAGCGCGATCTGCACCTGCCGGGGCGCGTACGCGTTGGTGGGCGACAGGAACCCCGACGACAGCCGGTAGTGCGCTGGGAAGTGACTGAATCCAATCGTCTTATCGATGGCCACGAACTGACCCGCGGTGTTCAGGAAGCCGTCTTCGCTCAAGTCCACCCGCAGGTTCTGCCGGTTCATCAGGTTGAAGGCCTCCATCAGCACCTCCAGCTTGAAGCGGTCGTCCAGGGGGAAGCGCCGCGCCACCCGCAAGTCGGTGGTGATGTAGTTGGGCCCGGTGAAGTAGTTGCGCCGGTAGCCGGGCAACCGGTCGTTCGCGCTGTTGCCGTCCTGGTTGGCGTCGCCCACCACGCGCGCGTTCACCGGCCTCCCGCTGCCCGCGGTGAACACCCCGGAAAGCCGCCAGTCGTTGAATATCTTTTGCAGCGTGGGATGGTCGGCGTGGAAGGGCTTGGGCTCCCACATGCCGGAGAAGGCCAGCCGGTGCCGCTGGTCGGTCACGCTGCGCCCGCGCTCCGCCCGCGTGGAATAGGAGTTCTCCACCACGGCCGGGCGCCCCGCCACCAGCGCGTCCTGCGTGTCGTCGATGGCCTGGGCCCAGGTGTAGGCGGCGCGGAAGTAGACGCCGTTCGTCATCCGCCGGCGCACCGAGGCGGTCAGCGCGTGATAGACGCTCGAGGCGGCGCTGTCGAACTCGTTGATCGAGCCCACGCTCGCGACCGGCCGCGCCACCGGATTGATGCATGGCGGGAACGGGCAGGTGAAGGAGGGCACTTGCTGCCAGGTGGAGAACGACTGCACGTCGAAGAAGTCCCCGGTGAACGTCGTCCCCGTCTCGTCATACACCGGATAGCTCAGGACCACCGGCGGCGGCAGGTTCACGTCCCGCGCCCGGATCAGGTGCTGGCCGTGCACGTACAGGTAGGAAAGGCCCGCCGCCATCCGCTTGGCGAACTCCTTCTCCACCGTCAGGCTGGCCTGCTGCACGAACGGCGTCTGGAAGTCGGCGGCGAACGCCGAGATCTCCGTGGTCAGCCGTCCCGCCACCGCCGGCGGCGCCGTGCACGTGGTCGCCCCCGGCGGACAGTCCACCAGCGCATTCGGGTACGTGGGGAAGACCAGGTGATCGAAGAAGTCGGCGTTGTCCAGGAAGAGGTGGCTCTGCGCCAGGCCGTTGTCCGTCTCCACCGCCGAGTTGTAGATCTGCGGGATCCTCGTATAGAAGATGCCGTAGCCGCCGCGGATGACCAGCGGCCGCTGCTCGCCCAGCGAATACGCAAAGCCCACCCGCGGCGCGATGTTGTTCACGTCGTGCGGCACCTTGCCCGACGCCGGCCACGCCGGGTTCGTCTCCAGCCGGTCCGAGCGGAAGCTCTGCAGGTCCCAGCGCACCCCCAGCGTGAGCGCGAAGTGGCTGTTCACCCGGATCGAATCCTGCGCGAACAGCGCGTACTCCCGCGTGTCCGGGTGCGAGACCGCCGTCCCGTAGTTCTGGATGTAGAAGCGCGGCACGTTGTGCGCGTACGCCCGCAGCGGCGTGATGGCCAGCCCGAACGTCTGCGGCTGGAAGGTGAACGGGTTCACCCGGATGTTGTCGAAGATGTACTGTCCCCCGAACAGCGAGGGAAAGTAGTTCTCGATCCAGCTCACGAGGACGTCTCCGCCGAACTTCCAGGAGTGGCGTCCTGCGTCCAGGCTCAGCGTCTCCGCCAGGTGCAGCCGGCGCCCCAGGGTCTCCCGCGGCAGGATGGAGGAGCGCCCGAAGCCCTCGATGACGTCGTCCACCCGCGTGCGCGCGTCGGCCGAGTTGGCGCTCGATTGCTGCCGGTCGCGCGAGAGCTGCACCCGCAGGTGGCTCATCACCCGCGCCGAAAGCGAACTGGTCAGCGAGCCCACCATGCTCACCGTGCTCACCTCTTCCTCCCCGTTCTCGCTCACCGCGAAGTGCGTCACCGGGCTGGTGGGGTCGAAGAACACGTTGTTCTGCCCGTAGTACCGCGAGGTGGTCACCCGCAGCGTCAGGAAGTGCCGCGGAGAGAGCGAGACGTCCAGCTTGCCGAATCCCGAATTGCCCAGCAGCGCCGAGCGGTACTCCCCGGCCAGGGTGGAAAGCTCGGCCGCAGCGGCGAACACCTGCGCCTGGTCGTTGAACTCATAGTCGTCCGGCGTCGGCGTCACCACCGTGCTGCCGTCGTTGAATTGCACCACCACCGGCACGTGGAAGACGTGCTGGTCGAATCCCGCGTAGTAAAAGACGCGGTTGCGCTTCAGCCGCCCGCCCAGGGTGAATCCGAACTGCTGCTGCCGGTCCACCGGCTTGAACTCCATGAAGGGATGCTGGGCGCTGAAGTTCGAGTCCCGCAGGTAATAGAAGATGCTGCCGCGCGTGTGGTTCGACCCCGACTTGGTCACCACGTTGATCACCGCGCCCCCCGAGCGCCCCAGCTCCGCCCCGTAGGTGTTCGACGACACCCGGAACTCCTGGATCACCTCGTTGGAGAACTGGTAGGGCGCGCGGTACCGCCCCCGCGCCTGCGCGAAGAAGGCGTTGTTGTTGTCCGCGCCGTCCACCAGGAAGCTGGAGTGGAACCCCCGCACCCCGCCAAAGGCCAGGTCGCCGTTCGCGGTGGAAGTCAGGCTGCGCGGGTCCTGCGTCACCCCCGGCGTCAAAAGCGCCAGGTCGGTGAACCTCCGTCCGTTGAGCGGCAGTTCCTGGATGGCCCGCTCGTCCACCACCGACGAGACCTCGCTCGACTGCGTCTCCACCAGCGGCGCCTCCCCCGGCACGTTCACCGTCTCGCCCGGCCCCGCCACCTTCAGCGCGAACTCCAGCTCCAGCGCGCCGCCCACCTCTACGTGCACCGAGGTGCGCACCAGCGGCGCCATGCCCGGCGCTTCCACCCGGATG
This sequence comes from uncultured bacterium, assembly GCA_967755155.1. GTDB lineage: Bacteria > Acidobacteriota > Terriglobia > Terriglobales > Acidobacteriaceae > DASYVL01. The sequence goes on along the minus strand of CBRAFF010000083.1, from coordinate 3,224 downwards.
GAGTAATCCCCCGGCGGCAACAGTTCCACCGCAAAACGCCCGTCGCTCTCGGTGGTGGTCTGCCGCGCCACCGACGTGGCCAGGTTGGTCACCGTGACCCGCGCGCCCACGACGCGCGAGCCGCTGGCGTCCGCTACCGCACCGCGCAGCGCACCGGTGGAGCCCCCCTGAGCCCGTGACGCGCTGCCCCAGAGCACGAGCGCGCATCCCAGCAATAGGCAGACAAGGTTCGAACGCCGCCCCGCCCTGCGGCCTGTGTGCGACATGAACGCCCCCACTCGGCGTCCTATACCACGCCCCTGCCTCCCGATTCGGGAAATTCTTGGTTTTGTCCCAAAAACGGAACAATGGGCACCCGGCCCCCAACGCCTCCCCTCCCGCCCCCTGCCCGGCAAGCCCAACTGGGCTCTGGACTTATAGGAACCGTTTGGTAAATCGACAATCGCAAATCGGAGATCGCAAATGTCCGCCCGCCTCGATTGCCGCCCCCTGCATCGCGTGTTACCTTCTAGCCTGTCGCGCACAAAAAGATGATTCGCTCCTACCAGGGACACGCCCCGCACATCGCCGCCACTTGCTTCGTGGACCCTTCCGCCCAGCTCATCGGTGACGTCACCCTCGGCGAGCACGCGAGCGTCTGGATGAACGCCGTCTTGCGCGGCGACGTCAATTCCATCCGCGTGGGCGCCAACTCCAACATCCAGGATTGCTCCGTCCTGCATGGCATGTTGGGCAAGTACGCGGTCGAGGTGGGCGAGTGGGTCACCGTCGGCCATTCCGTCACCCTGCACGGCTGCGTGGTCGAGGACCGCTGCCTCATCGGCATGGGCTCAGTCCTCCTGAACAACGCGCGCATCGGCGCCGGTTCCATCATCGCCGCCGGCACTGTCATCCCGGAGAACACCGTGGTCGAGCCGCAGTCGCTGTGGATGGGCGTCCCGGGAAAGTTCAAGAAGAAGCTGGGCGAAGCCGACCTGGAAACCATCCTGCGGTACGCGAAGAACTATCTTGGATATAAGGACCAGTACCTGCGCGAGGCTGGCGTAAAGTAGTCGTCATCTGTTTTCGCTTATCGCTTGTTGCTTACTGCTTATCGTTTGTTGCTGATGGCCAGCAGAGAGGGACGATGCCTTCCGGCCAACGACCAACGACCAACGACCGACGGCCGATTCGCGCCGTCCGCGGCACCCGCGACCTGCTGCCCCCGGAGACCGCGCTCTGGAACTTCGTCGAGGCCGCTGCCCGCGACGTCTTCCGCGTCTACGATTTCCATGAGATCCGCACTCCCATCTTCGAGGAGACCCAGCTCTTCGCCCGCTCCGTCGGCGAGGAGACCGACATCGTCTCCAAAGAGATGTACACCTGGGAAGACCGCGCCCGCGCGGAAAGTGAAAAAGGGCAGTCCCTGACCCTGCGCCCGGAGAACACCGCCGGCGTCGTCCGCGCCTACATCGAGCACCGGCTGTGGGAGCGGCCCGGCCTGACCAAGCTCTACTACATCGGCCCGCAATTCCGCCGCGAGCGTCCGCAGAAGGGGCGCTACCGGCAGTTCTCGCAGATCGGAGCCGAGGTCATCGGCCCTGCCGCCGCCGGCAGCGAATCCCCAGCCGTCGACGCCGAGGTGCTCGAGATGCTGGCCACGCTCCTCGACCGCGTCGGCATCCAGGGCTGGACGCTCGAACTCAACTCCGTGGGTTGCGCCCACGACCGCCCTGCGTACCACGCCGCCTTGCAGAAAGCGCTCGCCACGCACGTCAAGAAGATGTGCGCCGACTGCCAGCGCCGCGCCGAAACCAATCCCATGCGCATCTTCGACTGCAAGGTGGAAGCCGACCAGCCCATCATCCAGAAGCTCCCGCGCATGAGCGAATTCCTCGACGACCCATGCCGCGCTCACTTCGCGGAGGTGCAGGCGCTGCTGCAGGCCATGGAAGTGCCGTTCACCGTGAACGACCGCCTGGTGCGCGGCCTCGACTACTACTCCCGCACCGCCTTCGAATTCACTCACGGCGCCCTGGGGGCGCAGAACGCCATCCTGGGCGGAGGCCGCTACGACGGCCTATCGGAGATGCTGGGCGGCCCCGCCGCTCCCGGCATCGGCTTTGCCATCGGAGAAGACCGCCTGGTGATGGCGGCGGAAGAATCCGCCGCAGCCGTCGCCCACCCGCCCGACGTCTACATCGCGCCGCTGGGCCCCGGCATGGACCGCGAAGCCGCCAAGCTCGCCCGCGAGCTCCGCCACCACGACCTCATCGTGCGCCTGGGCGACGAAAGCTTCCGCCTGAAGAAATCGCTCGAGACCGCCGCCAAGCTGGGCGCCCGCTTCGCCCTCATCCTGGGCGAGAACGAGGTCAAGTCCGGCGACTTCGCCCTCAAGAACCTGGCCACCGGCGAGCAGGTGAGCGTCCCCCGCGCCGAACTGCCCCGCAAGATCCAGCCCTGATCCTCTGAGGTCCTCTGTGCCCTCTGTGGTGAAAGGCTCGACTTCAACCTTATAATCCTCCCTCCGCCCTCTGAGGCCTCATGCCACTCGACTTCCTCGGCGATCTTCGGCGCACGCACACCTGCGGGGCCCTGCGCTCGGCGGACTCGGGCGCCCGCGTCGTCCTCATGGGCTGGGTGAACCGCCGCCGCGACCTGGGCAACCTTGTATTCATCGACGTGCGCGACCGCACCGGCGTCACCCAACTCGTCTTCAACAAGGACAAGAGCGCCGCCCTGCATGAGAAGGCCTCCGCGCTGCGCTCGGAGTTCGTCATCGCCGTCACCGGCAGCGTGAACGAGCGCCAGCCCTCGACCGTCAACAAGAACATCGCGACCGGTGAGATCGAAGTCGTGGCGGAAGAGTTGCGCCTGCTCAACGATTCCAAGACCCCGCCTTTCCTGCCCGGCGAGTGCGATCCCAAGCTCTTGCCCAACGAGGAAGTGCGGCTCAAGTACCGCTACCTGGACCTGCGCCGCGCCGAGATGCAGGCCAACCTCGAGCTGCGCCACAAGGTGGCGCTCGCCATCCGCAACCACCTTTCCGCCCGCGGCTTCTTCGAGATCGAGACCCCGTTCATGACCCGCTCCACCCCCGAGGGCGCGCGCGACTACCTGGTTCCCAGCCGCCTGCAGCACGGAAACTTCTACGCCCTGCCGCAATCGCCGCAGCTCTTCAAGCAGATCCTGATGCTCTCCGGCTGCGAAAAATATTTTCAGATCGTGCGCTGCTTCCGCGACGA
>CBRAFF010000082.1:0-6633 GCA_967755155.1 uncultured bacterium | reverse complement strand
GCGTGGGCGCCAGCCGGGTGCGCGACCTGTTCGAGCAGGGCAAGAAGAACGCGCCTTGCATCATCTTCATTGACGAGATCGACGCGGTCGGCCGCCATCGCGGCGCAGGGTTAGGCGGCGGACACGACGAGCGCGAGCAGACCTTGAATCAGTTGCTGGTGGAGATGGACGGCTTCGAGTCCAACGACGGCGTGATCCTGATCGCCGCCACCAACCGGCCGGACGTGCTCGACCCGGCGCTGTTGCGCCCCGGGCGCTTCGACCGCCGCGTGGTCGTCCCTTATCCCGACGTGCGCGGGCGCGAGGAGATCCTGCGCGTGCACACCCGCAAGATCCCGCTCAACGACGACGTGGACCTTTCCGTGCTCGCCCGCGGCACTCCGGGACTTTCCGGAGCCGACCTGGCCAACATGGTGAACGAGGCAGCGCTTTTGGCCGCGCGCCACAACCGCAAGGCTGTGCTCATGTACGACTTCGAGCTGGCCAAGGACAAAGTCCTGATGGGCGCGGAGCGCAAGTCGCTCATCCTCTCCGACGAGGAGAAGAAGACCACCGCCATCCACGAAGGCGGGCACGCCCTGGTGGGCGCCATGCTGCCCTATTCCGACCCCATCCACAAAGTCACCATCATCCCGCGCGGGCTGGCCCTGGGCGTGACCATGTACCTGCCGCTCGACGACAAGCACACCTATCGCAAGGAGTATCTGGAAACCCGCCTCGCCCTGATGCTGGGAGGCCGCGTGGCGGAGGAACTCTTCCTCAACCAGGTGACCACCGGCGCCGGCGACGACCTGGAACGCGCCACCGACATGGCCCGCCGCATGGTCTGCGAGTGGGGCATGAGCGAGTTGGGCCCGCTCACCTTCGGCAAGAAGGAAGAGCAGATCTTCCTGGGACGCGAGATCGCGCAGCACCGCGACTTCAGCGAGGAGACGGCGCAGAAGATCGACCGCGAGGTGCGACGCTTCATCGACAACGCCTACCAGACGGCGAAGGGTGTCCTGGAGAACAACCGGGAGTCGCTGCTGCGCATCGCCGATGCCCTGCTGGAGCGCGAGGTTCTCGACGCCAACGAGGTCAAGTTGCTCATCGAGGGCAAAGAACTGCCCGCCAAGCGCCTGGCGCCTCCCGACGAAGGCACGCAACAGGTCATCAAGCCCGAACCCGGGCGCGGCCCCAAGCTCGCCCCGGGCGAGAAACCCGCGCCGGCGTAAGGGCAGTTGCCAGTAGTCAGTTGCCAGTTGTCAGAAAGGCGGCCGCGAGGCCGCCTTTGATTTTTCGGAAGGGCACGACTTCAGCCGTGCCCTGATACAACCCTCAGGGACCCTCCGGTATATTGTTCCCCTACCTGCGGAGGCTCTATGAAGAAGGTGTTCGCGGCGGGAATCATCCTCCTCACAATGGGATTTGCGGTCGTGGCGCAACAACCGGCGCAGCAGCCGGCCTCGGCGCCGGCCCCGGCGCACGAGCTCTACCGCATTATTTTCTTCAAGGCGGCGCCGGGAAAACTTCCCGACCTGATCGACGCCTACAAGAACGCGCCCCTGCCGGACAACGTGACGCCCCGTCCCATGGTCTTCCGCCATCAATCGGGCGCCGACTGGGACTTGATGGTCATCTACCCGCTGGGGGCCAAGGCTGCGCTGGACGCGAACGCGCCCGCACCTTCCGAAGCAGTGCGCCGGTTCAAGGAGCGGGTGATGGGCGACTACGCCTGGCACGCCGACACCTACGCCAGCGGCCCTCCGCTGGCCGTGGTGCAAAAGGCCCTGGCCATGCCGCCGCCGAACGCGGCGCCGGCCGGCAGTCCCGGCGGCTTGTACCTGGTGGAGGAAGACGTCGCGCTCGCCGGGCATCACGAAGCGCTGGGGAAGTTCCTCGACCGCGATATGGCAGCCGCGCGCGCCCCCGGCTCGGTCAAGTTCGAACACGTGCAAGGCGATGCCTGGGACTTCCTGGTGATCTTCCGCTACGCGTCGTGGAACGAGCACGCCGCTGCAGAGAGCGACCCCGCGGCCGACGACGAGGCCCGCAAGCAGGGCTTCGCCGACGCCGCCGCCATCGGCCTGGAGTTCCGCACGCACATCAGCGCTCACCACGATACCTTCGCCAGCCGGGTGCAGTAGGCACCGCTCTTCCCCCTCCGGCGCCGGGCGCGCGCGTGGTATGCTTCGGCGTTTTTCAGGAGGGATCCCATGGCCGCTTCATCCTCTACGCCATCGGTGTTCAACCACGACGTCTTCCATGCCCGCGCCAAGGTGTTCGACATCTCGCCCAAGTTCATGTTCTACGACCCGCAGGGCACGCAGATCGGCTTTCTCAAGCAGAAACTGTTCAAGCTGAAGGAAGACATCCGCCTCTACACCGACGAGAGCATGACGCGGGAGCTGCTGCTCATCAAGGCGCGCAGCATCATCGATTTCTCCGCCGCCTACGACGTCACCGACGCCCAGACGCAGCAGAAGGTGGGGGCGCTGCAGCGCAAGGGGTTGAAGTCGATCATCCGCGACGAGTGGCTCATCCTGGACGCCGCCGACCAGGAGATCGGCCTGATCCAGGAAGATTCGAGCGCCCTGGGCCTGCTGCGACGCCTGGGCGACCTGGGCGCCCTCATCCCGCAGAGCTTCACCTTCTCCATGGGCGGCCAGCCCATCGGCGAGGCCAAGCAGAACTTCAATCCCTTCGTGCGCAAGCTGAACGTGGACATGACCCGCGACCCCGGGCGCCGGCTCGACCGCCGAATGGTGGCCGCCGCCGTCGTGCTGCTGCTCGCCATCGAGGGCAGGCAGGGATAGCGCCGCACGAGTGGCGAGTATCGAGTGGTGAGTACTGCTGCTTAGCCCGCAACCGTGATGAGCGGCTTGGTCTGCGGCAGGACTTCTCCGATGCGCGCGGCGGGGACGCCGGCGGCCTGGAGGTTGCGCAGCAATTGGTCGGCCTGGGCAGCGGCCACCGAGATGAGCAGCCCACCCGCGGTCTGGGGATCGAAGAGCAGGGTCTTGACGTCTTCCGGGATGTCGCCGTCGTAGCCCACCGCGCACTCGGCGAACTGGCGGTTGTTGTTGAGGCCGCCGGGGACGTGCCCGGCCCGTACACATTCGAGCGCGCCCGCGAGCAGCGGGACGTTGCCGGCGTCGAGCCGCAGGCTGACGGAAGAGGCCAGCGCCAGTTCGCGCGCGTGGCCGATCAGGCCGAAGCCGGTGACGTCGGTGAGACCGTGGACCTGGCCCTCGTGCTTCACGACCGCCTCCATGGCGGCGCGGTTCAGCGTGGTCATGGATTGCGTGGCCGCCTCGATCCACGCCGGCTCCGCCTTTCCCTTCTTGATGGCGGTGGAGATGACGCCCGTGCCCAACGCCTTGGTCAGGAGCAGCGTGTCGCCGGTGCGCGCGCCGGAGTTGGCCAGCACGCGCTTGGGATGCACCGAGCCGGTGACGGCGTAGCCGAACTTGAGCTCGTCGTCGCGGATGGAGTGACCGCCGATGACCGTGCAGGCCGCTTCCATCATCTTGGAGAGCCCGCCGGCCAGGATGCGCTCGAGGATGGCGAGGTCGGCCTTCTCCGGGAAGCAGACCAGCGCCAGCGCGCTCATGGGCCGTCCGCCCATGGCGTAGACGTCGCTCAGCGCGTTGACCGCGGCGATCTGGCCGAAGGTGTAAGGGTCGTCCACGATGGGAGTGAAGAAGTCCACAGTGTGGATGAGGGCGGTGTCGGGCGCGATCTGGTACACCCCGGCGTCGTCGGCGGTGTCGAAGCCGATGAGGACGTTCGGGTCGTGTTGCCGGGCTAATTTCCCAAGCACCGCGTCCAGCGCCGCCGGACTCAGCTTGGACGCTCAACCGGCGGCTTTGGCCGCTTCCGTAAGACGAATGGGTTTCTCGTCAGGCATCCAGTCATTCTAACCGCGGAGGCGCGGAGGCGCGGAGGAATCGGGCGATTGGGGAATCTACTGGAAGGAAACTGCTGTGACGCGCAGTTCGGGAAACTCGCGGTTCCAGTCGGCGGAGACGTGGTCGAAGGTGAGGCGGAACTCGCGGGTCTCGCCGGGCTTGAGCGGGCTCGCGCGCAGGTCGCTGGTGTCGGTGTAAGGCTGGCGCGCGTGGATGTACACGAGCGGCTGCGCCTCCCGCTGCACCAGCTCGCCCAGCGAGTTGCGGAAGATGGCTTCGACCGTGGCGCCGCTCACTGCCCGGTCGCCGGTGTTCGAGACCTTTAGCTCGAGATAGGTGACGGTCGCGCCCACGAAGTTCTGCGCCGTGCTCATTTGAGGGTCAGAGAGGCGCAACTGCGCGGCGTAAGGATGGAGCGGGGAGCCCTCTGCCGCGACCGGCGCGGCAGGCGGCGCCCGCTTGGAAACGAGAAACGCCGCGCCCACGATCGCCCCCAGCAGCACCACCGCAAGCCCGAAGGCGAGCCAGGGAGGCCCGCTCTCTTTTTTCTGCGGCGACAGCGGCAGCGGCTCTTCCATGGCGGGATTCTACAGGAGGGTGAGGTGCAGCAGAACCAAGGTCCCTCGACTTCGTGCTCCCCCGCTTCGCGAGGTCGCACTCGCTCGGGATGACAATCTTAGGGAGGGACGCTTGACGCGGGCCTGAAGGCCCGCTCTTCCACCGGAAAACCCGCGCGCCCTGAAGGCCCGCTCTTCCACCGAAAGCCCGCGGGCTTTCAAGGCGCGTAAGAAGGGCTACTCGCCGGCGACGGTGAGGCCGTCGATGCGCAGGGTGGGAGCGGCGACGGCGCCGCGGAAGTCGAGGTCGCTGGCGATCTCGGAGATGTTCTGGAGCATGTCGCGCAGGTTGCCGGCCACGGTGATCTCTTCCACCGGATACGCCAGTTCCCCGTTGCGGATCCACAGGCCGCTGGCGCCGCGGGAGAAATCTCCCGTCACAAGATTCACGCCGTGGCCGAGGAATTCGGTGACGTAGAGGCCGTCGGAAACGCCGGCAATCACCTCCTGCGGCGACTTCGTCCCCGGCTGGAGGAAAAAGTTTCCCGGGCCGATGCCGGGCGTTCCCGCCAAGCCGCGCGAGGCGTTGCCGGTGGTGGAGAGTCCCAGCTTCCTGGCGGTGTAGGTGTTGAGCAGGTAGGAGCGCAGCACGCCGCGTTCCACCACCACGGTGCGGCGCGTGGGCACGCCTTCGTCGTCGAAGGGGGAAGAGCCGAGGCCGCCGGGCAGCGTGCCGTCGTCGAAGACGGTAACGTTTTCGCCGGCGATGCGCTGGCCCAGCTTCCCGGCGAGGAACGAAGCGCTGCGGTAGATGGCATCACCGCTCGCCGCCTCGAAGAGGTTCCCCAGGATGGAGCGCGCCACAAAGGGATCGAAGACCACGGGGACGCGCGCCGTCGGCACCTTGCGCGCGCCCAGGCGGCGCAGCGTGCGCTGGGCGGCGATCCTGCCCACCTCTTCCGGCGAGTCGAGCTTCTTCAGGCTGCGCGAGACCGAATACCAGTAGTCGCGCTGCATGGCGCTGCCGTTCGCCTGCGCGATGGGCACCGCCGCCACCGAGCAGTAGGAGCGCCGGTACTCGCCCACGAAGCCGTGCGAGTTGGCCAGCACGTGGCGTCCGGTGGCGGCGTCGAAGGAGCCGCCCTCGGAGTTGGAGATGCGCTTATCCACCGCGAGCGCGGCGGCTTCCGCGCGGCGCGCGTAGGCGATGCGCTCGGCCGGCGGGAACGCGTTGACGTCGTCGGAGTAGAGGCCGAGGTCGCCGGAGAAGGCGCCGAGTTGCTCGGGCGCGGGCAGGCCCGAGTGCGGGTCTTCCGAGGTGACGCGCGCCAGCGCCAGCGCGCCGCTTACCAGTTGCTCGATCCCCTCCGGCGAAAAATCGCTGGTGTAGGTGGAAGCGGCGCGTTGGCCGAAGAAAACGCGCACGCCCAGGCCGCGCGAGCCGGCCTCCTCGAGGCTTTCCACCTGGCCCAGGCGCACCACGGTGGAGAAGTTGTCGCCCTCGCGCACCACGGCCTCGGCAGCCGTAGCGCCGCCGTCGGTGGCGCGGCGCACAACGTCAGCGGCGAGTTGTTTGAGATCGGTCATTTCACCTCAGCGGCCAAAGCCGTTCGCTTGCCGCTCTGAACGGCGCGGCTGAAGCCGCGCCCTTTCAAGTCCTTCTCGTGGCACAGGTTTCATCCCCGCAGGAAGCCGGGATCGGCGTTGGGAGCGGTGCCGCCCACGGTCATGCGGTCCACCTTGAGCGTGGGGATGCCGACGCCGACGGGCACGGACTGGCCGTCCTTGCCGCAGGTGCCCACGCCCTCGTCGAGCTCCAAGTCGTGTCCCACCATGGAGACGCGGGTCAGCACGTCCGGCCCGTTGCCGATGAGCGAGCAGTTCTTGAGCGGCGCGGTGATGACGCCGTCCTCGATCAGGTAGGCCTCGCTGGCGGAGAAGACGAACTTGCCGTTGGTGATGTCCACTTGGCCGCCGCCGAAGTTGGCGGCATAGATGCCGCGCTTCACCGAGCGCAGGATGTCGGCGGGCGAATCCTCGCCCGCCAGCATGTAGGTGTTGGTCATGCGCGGCATGGGGATGCATTCGTAGCTCTCGCGGCGGCCGTTGCCGGTGTCGGCCATGCCCATCAGGCGCGCCGAGAGTTTGTCGGCCAGGTAGGTCTTGAGGATGCCCTTCTCGATGAG
>CBRAFF010000081.1:0-6659 GCA_967755155.1 uncultured bacterium | reverse complement strand
GGTCCACCTGCAGCGGCCCTTCGCGCTGGATGACGGCGCGCAGGTCGCGCCCCTCCACGCATTCCATGATGATGAAGGGGCGGCCGTCCTCGGTGGTGTCCAGGTCATCCACCCGCACCGCGTTGGGATGCTGCAGCTTGCGCGTGACCACCGCCTCCGTCTTGAAGCGCCGGATGAAGGCGTCGTCGTCCATCAGCTTGGTGCTGACCACTTTCAGCGCGCGAATCTCGCCGAAGGCCAGGTGCTTGGCGCGGTACACCGACGCCATCCCGCCCGCCCCGATCTTTTCCAGGATGAGGTACTTGTCGCGGATGATGGTGCCCGGAGCCAGGTCGGCGGTGATGCGCAGCAGCGCCTGGTCCTTGGGACAGGTGGTGAACTCGTTCGGATACGTGAAGTGACAGACGTCGCAGTATTTCAAACCTGGGCCTCGCCCTCGCCGGACGCAAGTCTCCGCAGCGCCCTGCCAGCCGGTTCCTTAGCCTGGGCCTGGGGGAGGTTGCGGGACAGACCTGTCGAGGGGCTCTGGCGCGGAATCATACCCCCAACCGCGGAGGATTTCCACGGGTGGACGGTGCCCCACGTTCGCGCCCCGGTTTTGGGCGCTAACGTGGGAACGAAACTGCTGTTCCACCCTTCCACAATGACGGGGCTGCCCCACCCTTATCGCTCCCGGGGTTGGAGCGATAGGGTGGGGTGTCTCGCCGGGGATGCTAGAATTCCAGCGGAGCCGCATCCCTTGATCGAACTGGCGCCATCCATCCTTTCCGCCGACTTCGCCCGCTTGGGCGAGGAGGTCCGCGCCGCGCTCGACGGCGGCGCCACCCTGCTGCACGTGGATGTGATGGACGGCCACTTCGTCCCCAACATCACCATCGGGCCGCCGGTCGTCGCCAAACTCCGCAAGGCCACCGAAGCGCCGCTCGACGTCCACCTGATGATCGAAAACCCCGACCAGTTCATCCCCGCGTTTCTCGAAGCGGGCGCGGACTGGATCTCCGTCCACCAGGAGACCTGCCGCCACCTGCACCGCACCCTGCAGATGATACGCAGCAAGGGGGCGCAGGCCGGCGTGGTCATCAACCCGGCCACTCCGGTCGAGACCATCGCGGAAGTGCTCGACCAGGTGGACTTCGTGCTGGTGATGTCGGTGAACCCGGGCTTCGGCGGGCAGAAGTTCATCCCCGGCTCGCTGGAAAAGATCAAGAAGCTCGCGGCCCTGCGCGCGGCCAAGAGCGCGAATTTCCGCATCGAAGTGGATGGCGGCATCGCGCTGGATACCATCGCGGACGTGGTGCGCGCCGGCGCCGAGGTGCTGGTGGCGGGCAACGCCGTCTTCGGCAAAGGCGATGCCAGGAAGAACGTCCAGGAACTGCTCAAGATGGCGCGCGAAGCCACCCTGCAGAAGGTCTAGGGACTGGCGGTTGCGCCGCCAAGCTTCTACAATGGCCTCCTTGCTTTCGATCGGATGAGAGTGCTGTGAGGTCCTCTTCTATGCTGCGTCGAATCCTTCCCGTCGTCCTGCTGGCCGTGGCGGTGCTCGCCACCGTGGGCTGCCACAAGAACAAGACCCAGAATCCGCTGGCCAACATCGATTCTAAGCAGCCGGACAAGGTGCTGTACGACCGCGCCATGGCGGCGCTGAAGAAGAACAAGTTCGACGTAGCCCGCATCACCCTCCAGACCCTGATCAACACCTACCCGGATTCCGAATACATCGCGCGCGCCAAGCTGGCGGTGGGCGACGCCTGGTACGAGGAAGGCGGCTCCAGCGGACTGGCCCAGGCCGAGATCGAGTACAAGGACTTCATCACCTTCTTCCCCAACCTGCCGGAGGCGGCGGAAGCGCAGCTCAAGGTCGCCAACATCCACTACAAGCAGATGGAGAAGCCCGACCGCGACTTCACCCACGCCAAGCGCGCCGAGGACGAATACAAGCAGCTCATCCTGCAGTTCCCGGACAGCAAGCTGGTGCCGGAAGCCCGGCAGCGCCTGCTGCAGGTGCAGGAGGTGCTGGGAGAGCGCGAGTTCCGCATCGGGCGCTTCTACTACACGCGCGAGTCCTGGGCCGCGGCCATCGCCCGCCTGAAGACCCTGGCGGACACCTATCCCCTGTACAGCGAGGCGGACGAAGCCCTGTTCATGCTGGGGCAGGCCTACGAGCGGCAGATGGATGCGGCGCGCGCGACCCGCTTGAGCGAGACCATCAAGGGTGAGCTGCTGAAGAAGTTCACCGACGCGGCCACCGAAGCCTATTCCCGCATCATCACCCGCTATCCCGCCACCGACCGGGTGGCCGACGCCCGGCAGCGCCTGGAAGCGCTGCACCAGCCGGTGCCCACGCCCACCGAGGCGGCCATCGCCCAGAACAAGGCCGAAGAAGAGAGCCGCGGCGAGACCGGCATGCGCCGCCGGCTCTTCATGAACCTGCGCCGCGGACCGGACGTGGCCCGCGCCGCCAAGGTGGGCGAGCCCACCATGACCGAACCTCCGGCGACCGGCGCCCCCGACATCGTGCGCGAGACCGGCCGGACCATCCAGGAAGCCGCCGCGGCCGGCGCTGCCGGCTCGCATGCCGTCTCGGTGGAGACGGTGAACACCGGCGAGCCTCCCAAGAGCGATCCCACTCCCCGCTCCGCCCAGCCCGCCGGCGCCGCAGCCGGAACGCAGCCCGCCGCCGAGGGAGAGCCGCAGGGACCTCCGCCCGCCCAGATCAACGAGGCCGCCGAGGGCCAGAGCGCCGCCGCCGCCGCCGACCCCAACGCCGCGGACGGCAAGGACTCCAAGGACGACAAAGACAGCACTTCCTCCTCCCGCAAGAAGAAGAAGAAGGGCCTGCGCAAGATCATCCCCTTCTAGAGTCCCGAAGCTGGCTCGCTCCTCTCCCCCGCCCGGCTCCAGAGCCGGCCGGCGGGTCGCCTATCAGTCAACAGCGCCGGCTTTTCTGCCCGCTCCCGCCGTTGACTTGCGGGGTAATACACGCTACCGTTGGACGCGCGGACCCCTGTGTTTTTTGAGGACGCTTCGTGGCCCTGAAGATCCTGCTCGCCGACGACAGCATGACCGCCCAGAAGCTGGGTCAGAAGATCCTGACCGACGCCGGGCATGAAGTGATCGCCGTCTCCAACGGCGCCGCCGCGGTCAAGCGCATCACCGAGCACAAGCCCGACTTGTTGATCCTGGACGTCTTCATGCCCGGCTACAGCGGGCCCGAGGTCTGCGCCAAGGTCCGGGGCGGCGCCGAAGGCGCCAATATCCCGGTGCTGCTCACCGTCGGCCAGATGGAGCACTTCGACCCCGCCGACGCCGAGAAGGTGAAGGCTGACGGCGTCATCGTCAAGCCCTTTGTCGCCAAAGACCTGGAAGAGCTGGTGGCCAAGATCGAGCAGAAGCTGAAGGCCGCGCCCGCGGCCGCTCCAATCCCGGACACGGTCAAGATGGAAGCCTTCCAGGACCCGTCCTACGAAGAGTGGAAGGTCACCGCCGAGGACCACGCCGGAGAAGAGGAGTCCGGGGCGGCCGACAGAGGTCCGGATGTGCCGGAGCACATGGCGTCCTCTTCCGCCTTCGGTGACATGTTGGGCGAGGAAGAGCCCGCGCCGGCTCCCGCCACCGAAGTGACGACCCCGCCCACACAGGTTTTGGAGGAGACGCCGGCGGAGGTGAGCAGCGCCGCCGCGCTGGAGCCGGCGGAAGAAGTGGCCGTGCCCCTGGAGACCCCCGTTGCCCCAGCGCCTGCCGCCGAGCCCGCGCATGAAGTCGAGTTCACCTCCGCGCCCAAGGCGGGGGAGGTCCAGGTCGACGACCGGGACCCGGCCCTGATCACCGACGCCACGGAAATGGCCAGCGCCTTCCCCACCAAGTTCGGAGTGGAGGGCGCGGAGGTCGTCCCCGTGGGCGTGGCTGCGGATGTTCCCGGGCTCTATGACGACGAACATGCGCCCGCCGAGGCGCCGCCGGAAGCTCCTGCCGAAGCCGACGCCGCCGTCACCGCCGAGATCACGGCGCCCGAGCCCCGGCGCGTCACCGAAGAGATCACGGCGCCGGCCCCGGCGGAAGCTGCCGGCACGGACGAGGCCGCGCGCTCGCTGGAGCAGGAGATGGCGCAGGCCTTCGCCAACGTCCCGGTGGATACACAACCGGTCCTGGAAGAGGAACCACCGCCTCCCGCAGCGCCCGCTCCTTCGGCGGCCGCGCCCGCCGGGAACGTTCCCGACCCGGTGCTGGCCGCGGCCATGCAGGCCGCCGTAGCCGGACCCGCCGCCACCCTCACCCTGGACGCCAATACCATCGCCAACATCGTCCACAAAGTGACCGAGCGCATGAAGCCGGAGCTCATCGCCGAGATCGCGCGCGAGCTGGCCGCCGAAGCCGAGCGCACCCGCAAGCCGTAAGCCCTCCCTCCCGCCGCGTTTGACCCCGTTTTCGCCGCGCCTGTACTATCGTTTCGTCACTCGTTCATCCCTTCGTAGCGGCATGCCAAACGACATTCCCAAAGCCTACGACCCGCGCGCCATCGAAGCGCGCTGGGCCGAGTTCTGGCTGAAGGAAAAGCTCTTCGTCCAGCAGACGCCGCAGTCGGGCGCCGAGCCCGTCTTCGCCCTGCTGCTGCCGCCGCCCAACGTCACCGGCCGCCTGCACATGGGACACATGCTCAACCAGACGCAGATGGACATCATCGTGCGCTGGCACCGCATGCGCGGCTTCCAGACCCTGTGGCTTCCCGGCACCGACCACGCCGGCATCGCCACCCAGATGATGGTGGAGCGCCAGCTCGAATCCGAGGGCAAGGACCGCCGCAGCCTGGGCCGCGAGGCTTTCGTGGAGCGCGTGTGGGAGTGGCGGCGGCACTATGGCGGCGCCATCCTCGACCAGATGAAGCGCCTGGGCGCGTCAGTCGACTGGGAGCGCGAGTACTTCACCCTGGACGAAGGCCTCTCCCGTGCCGTGCGCGAGGCCTTCGTCCGCCTGCACGAAGAAGGACTCATCTACCGCGGCCAGTACATCGTCAACTGGTGCCCGCGCTGCATGACCGCCATCAGCGACCTCGAGGTGGTGCACCAAGAGCACAACGGGAAGCTCTACCAGGTCAAATATCCCGTGGTGGGAAGCAAGGACGACTTCGTCGTGGTCGCCACCACCCGGCCCGAGACCATGTTGGGCGACGTAGCCGTGGCCGTGAATCCCGCCGACAAGCGTTATCAGCGCCTGCACGGCAAGAAGGTCGTGCTGCCGCTGATGAACCGCGAGATCCCCGTCATCCTCGACGAACTCGCCAACCCCGAGTTCGGCACCGGCGCCGTCAAGGTCACGCCCGCGCACGACGCCAACGACTTCCAGGCGGGGCAGCGCCACCAGCTCGCGCCCATCGTGGTGATGGACGAGCGCGCCCACATCATCAACACCAACGCGCGCTTCGACGGCCTGGACCGCTTCGCCGCGCGCAAACGCGTGCTTGAGGACCTGGAAGCCCAGGGTCTGCTGGCCGGCGCCAAGGACCACACCTACGCCCTCGGCCACTGCGACCGCTGCAAAACGGTGGTGGAGCCGCGACTTTCGACGCAGTGGTTCGTGAAGATCGAGCCGCTGGCCAAGCGCGCCATCGAGGTGGTGGAGAAGGGCGAGGTCCGCTTCACCCCTGAGAACTACAAGACCATCTACTTGAACTGGATGTACAACATCCACGACTGGTGCATCTCGCGCCAACTGTGGTGGGGACATCGCATCCCGGCGTGGCACTGCCAGAGCAAAGACTGCCGGCACATCACGGTGGCGCGCGAGGCGCCGACGCAGTGCGCGAAGTGCGGCGGCGCGCAGCTCGAGCAGGATCCCGACGTCCTCGACACCTGGTTCTCCTCTGGCCTGCTGCCCTTCACCACCCTGGGCTGGCCGGAGAAGACGCGCGACCAGCAGGTCTTTTATCCCACGTCGTTGCTTATCACCGGCTCCGACATCCTCTTCTTCTGGGTGGCGCGCATGATCATGTTCGGCTGCCACTTCATGCACGCCCACCGCCAGGACCCGGAGGTGCGCCAGGCCAGCGGCTGGGCCGAGCGCGCGGACGACAGCGTCCCTTTCCGCGAGATGTACATCCACGCCCTGGTGCGCGACGCCGACCGCCAGAAGATGTCCAAGACCAAGGGCAACGTGCTCGATCCCATCGAGGTCATCGAGAAGTACGGCACCGACGCGGTGCGCTTCACGCTGGCGGCCATGGCCTCGCCCGGCACCGACATCGCCTTCAGCGAGAGCCGCACCGAGGGCTACCGCGCCTTCGCCAACAAGATCTGGAACGCGGCGCGCTTCCTGCTGATGAACCTGGAGCGGGCTGGCGGGCACGAGGCCGTCACCCGCTGGTTCCAGTCGCGCCCGGAGGGCGCGCGCGACCCGGAAATGCGCCTGGAGGACCGCTGGATCCAGTCGCGCCTGCAGCGCGTGACCCAGGAGGTGAACGGCTCGCTGCGCGCCTACCGCTTCGACGAGGCCGCCAAGGCGGTCTACGACTTCTTCTGGCGCGAGTTCTGCGACTGGTACATCGAGATGGTCAAGCCCCGGCTGGCCGGGGCCGGCGAGAGCGACGCGGAAAAGTTCAGCCACTACTCCGCCCTCATGCACCTGCTGGTCGTCTTCCAGCAGGGACTGCTGCTGCTTGCGCCCTT
>CBRAFF010000080.1:0-6682 GCA_967755155.1 uncultured bacterium | reverse complement strand
CCCTTTGCCCTCGGCCACTGGCCACTGATGTTTTTCGTGTAAACTCAGAAACCGCGATGGCCCCCATCATTCAAGGCGACAACGTCACCAAGGTGTACCGCGTGGGCCGGGTAGACGTCCCCGCCCTGCGCGGCATCAGCCTGAAGGTGGAGAAGGGCGAGTTCGTCAGCATCGTGGGGCCCTCGGGGAGCGGCAAGTCCACGCTGTTCTACATCCTGGGCGGGCTGACGCAGGCCACCTCGGGGAGCGTGGTCATCGACGATCAGGAGTTCAGCAAGCTCACCGACGCCGAGCGCACCCAGATGCGCAAGCGCAAGATCGGATTCGTCTTCCAGAAGTTCAACCTGCTGCCCACGCTGGATGCGCGGTCGAACATCGCCATCGCGCGCGACATCGCGGGAGTGAACGGAGGCAGCGATGGCGGCTATTTCGAGCGCATCGTGGGCCTGCTGGGGATCGCCGACCGGCTGGAGCACCGCCCCTCCGAGCTTTCCGGCGGGGAGCAGCAGCGGGTGGCGCTGGCGCGGGCGCTCATCAACCGCCCCGCCATCGTGCTGGCCGACGAGCCCACGGGGAACCTGGATTCGGCCAACTCGGACGCGGTGCTGCACATGCTGCGCCAGTCCAACCAGGAGCTGGGGCAGACGGTGCTGATGATCACCCACAACCCGGAGGCTGCGACCATCGGCGACCGCATCATCCACATGCGGGACGGGCACATCGTCTCCCCCGAAGAAGACCCGCAGTGGACGCACCACGAGAAGCAGTAGCCAGTTGTCAGTTGCCAGTTGCTAGCTAAAGACACTAGAAGCAGTTGTCAGTTGCCAGTTGCCAGCAAAGCCTAGTTTTTAGCAGGCCGGAGAGACCTTCGTTCAAGTTGGCTGGGATCGGCTGCGGATGCTAATCTTGCACCACTCTTGAGATGATTCCCGGGATGTCGTCCACGCCCACATCCTCGTTCAGCACCCCGCCGCCGGCGCGAAGCTCAGCGCTGGCCGTGCTGGTGTTCGTGGACGGAGTGTCGCAGCGCAGCATCCCGCTGGAGCGCACGCCGTTCAGCGTGGGCCGCAAGAGCGGCAAAGACCTGGTGGTGGGCGACGCTCGCGTCTCCCGCGACCACGCCCAGATCGTCTCCGAGGGCGTCGACTTCTACCTGGTGGACCAGGGGAGCAAACACGGCACCTTCGTCAACGGGGCGCGGGTGGAGCGCAAGAAGCTGGAGCGCAACGACCGCATCGAGTTCGGGATGCGGGATGGAGCCTACCTGCTGTTCGATCCGGTGAGCGCGCAGTCCACGCCGGCGCGCGAGTTCCTCAGCCAGATCCACGGCATGGAGGTGCGCAGCGGGGCCTCCGACCTGGAGAAGCTGACCCTGTTCCTGGAAGCGGCGCGCAAGCTCAACACCACCAGCGTGCTGGACGAGGTGCTGGTCACGCTGATCGAGGCCACGCTGCGGCTGACGGGGGCGGAGCGCGGCTACGTCTTCCTGCGCGGGCCGGACGGCAACCTGCGGCTGGCGGCGGGACGCACCCACAAGGGCGAGCCGCTTTCCGACGACACCACCATCTCCCGTTCCATCATCGAGGAAGCGGCGCGGGCGGCCTCCGAGTTCCTGGTGACCGACACCATGAACGTGGCGGGCTTGGCGGGACGGCAGAGCATCGTGGCCAACGAGCTGCGCACCGTCATCTGCATCCCGCTGCGCAGATCGATGATGCTGGAAAAGGCCACCGAGAGCGGCCTGCCACCCATGACCAGCGGAGTGCTGTACCTGGACAGCCGCCTCGCCTCGGGAAAGATCTCCAGCGTGAGCACGGAGATCCTGGGGGCGATCGCGACCGAGGCCGCGGCGCTGGTGGAGAACGCCAACCTGGCGCAGGCGGAAGAAGCCGCCAAGCTGTATCAGCAGCAGGTGATGATCGCCGCCTCCATCCAGCAGCGGCTGATGGCGGTCACCATTCCCGACGTGCCCTACGCCCGGTTGCGCGCCAAGAACCTGGCCTGCCGCGACGTGGGCGGCGACTTCTTCGACGTGGTCACCACCCCCGAGGGCATGGGGGTGGTCATCACCGACGTTTCCGGCAAGGGGATCCCGGCGGCCATCCTGGCCTCCACGCTGCAAGGCATGATCTATTCGCAACTGGTGGCCCACGTGCCGCTGGCCGAGATCGTCTTCTCCACCAACCGCTTCCTCTGCCAGAAAGGCCTGGGAGAGAAGTACGCCACCATGGTGCTGGTGCGGCTGAGCCCCTCCGGGGAGTTGGAGTACGTGAACTGCGGGCACGTGCCTCCGGTGCTGGTGGTGGGGGGCAAGGCAGAGCGCATCCGCAACCTGAACCTGCCCATCGGGCTCTTGCCGGAGGCCACCTACGAAAGCGAGAAACGCACCCTGGGCAAGGGCGATCGCCTGGTGCTGGTGACCGACGGAGTCACCGAGGCGGAGGACGCCGCGGGCGAGTTCTTCGGCGACGAGCGGCTGGAAGCAGCCTCCAGTTCGCTGGAACCATTCGACCAGATCATGGCGGCCGTCGAGAGTTACTGCGGCAATACGCCCTTGACCGACGACTGCACCGTGGTGGAACTCACCTACAGCGGCTGAACCGCCACCGCGACACTCCGACCACGAAGACCCGAGACCCATGGAAGACCTGAAAAAGCCGATCCTGCCGGGCAAGGGAGCGTCCGACTACGAGCGCTACCTGCACACCGATGAGCTGCTCTCCCTGCAAAAGCCGCCGGAGGAGATGCTGCATCCCGACGAGCTGACCTTCCAGGTGACGCACCAGAGCTCGGAGTTGCTGCTGAAGGCGGTGGCCTGGGAGATGGAGCGCTCGGCCCAGTACATCGCCGGAGACGACTACGGCAACGCCGCGCGCCTGATGCGGCGCGCCAACCTCATGATGGACTTCCCCATCCAGGAGCTGCACATCCTGGAGACCATCACCCCCTACGAGTATCACGTGATCCGCGCCGGGCTGGGGCACGGCAGCGGCCTCGATTCCCCCGGGTTCCTGGCGCTGCTGCACACCGGGCCGCGGCTGGGAGACGCCTTCTTCGAGCAGATGGGCCGCGCCGGGCTCACGGTGGAGCAGCTCTACCGGCGGCACGCCGAGTTCTTCGGGCTGCACGAGGTGGCGGAGTGCCTGCTCGACTTCGACGAAAAAGTGCAGCTGTTCCGCTTCCACCACTTGAAACTGGCGCAGCGCATCATCGGCGGCGGCGTCATCGGGACCATGGGCACGCCGGTGGAGGTTTTGAAGCAGCGCCAGGAGCATCTCTTCTACAAGCCGCTGTGGGACGTGCGCAACGAGATCACGGCGCGCATCAACGAAGAGCGGGAGAAGGCCGGCACGGGCCAGGACGAAAAACCGCGGTATTAGGGTGTGCGCGCGCAGGGGCGCGGTTTGACCGGGTTTTCACGGGCTGACTATAATCAACCCCAGCGAGCGGGAGTAACTCAGCGGTAGAGTGCGACCTTGCCAAGGTCGAAGTCGCGGGTTCAAATCCCGTCTCCCGCTCCAGTTTTTTTCACCACCCAGGGCACGAAGGATTACGAAGGCTTTTGAGTCTTCCCGTGTTCCTCGGCATCCTTTAGTGGTGGCAGTTTTGCCCGCTGGTCACCGACCACGGGCCACGGATTCTCGGCGCGGTACCCAAGTGGTAAGGGAGAGGTCTGCAAAACCTTTATACGTGGGTTCGATTCCCACCCGCGCCTCCAGCTTTCCCCGCATTCCCATTGATTCCCCGGCCCTTCTCCCGCTTCGCGGGAGAAGGGCTTCGGCAGACGGCTCAGACACCGCCTAAGCATGTCTCTCCTTTTGATGAAGCGAGGGCTAGGGCGTGTCGGCCTTGCAGCCGGGGTGCCCGCATTGGCAATCGCTGGCCGGCGTCTTTTCCATTGCCTCGCACGCCGGGCTGCAGTACTTGCCCGAGGTTGTCACGCACGAACACGCTGGGTGTGCACACTTCTCAGCTTTTGCAGGGTCCATCTCTTTCCTCCTTCGGACCAAGAACGGATGGCGCGCATGTTAGCCAACCAGGAAAAGTGCTTCTGTGCAAAACAGACCACATTGCGATAACGGGCCGCATCCCCGCAGCCGGCGATGGCAATCCAGCTTCCGGTGACGAGGAACGGCAAAATCACTTTGCCGGCTTGTGGGTCGCTTCCACGGCGCTGCCAGCGAGCTTCTGGAGTTCGGCGGTGGACCACTTCTCCAGAGCGCGGAGTTCGGCCAGGGGAATATGGAGGAAGCGCAGACCGCATTCGCCGCGGGCGTCGGACCAGGCGACCTCGGCTTCGGCGTGGACGCGCACCTCCATGCCCTCGGGCTTGAAGCTGACCTCCAGGATGCGGCGCGGCTCCAGGGGCTTAGGGACCCGCAAGGCCATGCCGCCGAGGCTCACGTCCGTGCTCTTGGCGGAAATGTCCAGCACCTGGCCGCCGTACTCGGAATGCAGGTGCACGGCGAACTCGGCATGCAGGCGGAAGTAGCGGCGCTGGTCGGTGACCATGAGGCTGCGCGCGGCGCGCAGGGTGCGCTCGACGCTGGAAGCCGTCACCGGCTTCTCAATCACCAGGTTGGCGCCGTGCTCGAAGGCCGCCTTCATGCCCACTTCGCCGGCGACCAGGGCGAGCAAGACCGAAGTGCGTCCGGAGGCCTGGCGGATGAGTTTCAGCAGCTCCAGTCCGTTGGCGAACGAGTCGCAGTCGACGAGGACCGCGTCGAAGTGATCCTGCCAGAGCAGATCGAGGGCGGCCAACTGCGTATCGCAGGCGATGGGGACAACGTCGACCCTCTGAAGAGCATCGGCCAGCACCGGCAGGGTGGCTGCGTCCGTGCAGATCACCAGTGCGCGAATTCCCATAGTGGATAAGTGAATGCGGGCTGCAGGCGCGCCAGACTCCGCGCGCTTCCCGAAATGGGAGGATAGACGATTAGTGGTTCGTTTTCAACAAGATGGTAGCTTGCGCTCCGGCTAACCGCCGGCGGTCTTGCGGGCCTTGCGAGGCTTGTCTTCGGGGTCGGCTGAGGCAGCGACGGGGGTGCCGGCGGTGGAGCGCGCGGGCTTCTTGGCTTCCGCCAGGCTCATCTTGAGGGCTTCCAGGATGTCGATGACCGGGGCCAGATGCTGCGGCGCGGGCGCCTCGACGATCTCGCGGCCCTGCACCTTGGCTTCGATCATGGCCTTCAGGTTCTCGCGGTAACCGTCCTTGTACTTCTCCGGCTCGAACTCGGCGGCGAGCGATTCCACCAGGCTCTTGGCCAGTTCCAGTTCTTTTTCCTTCACCAGGGAGGTGTTGGTACGGAACTCCTCCACCTGGCGAATCTCGTCGCGGTAGTACATGGTGTGCATCAAAATCCCCTGCGGGCCGGGGCGCAGGATGACGACGTGCTCGCGGTTGTGCATGGAGATCTTGGCCACGGCAACGTAGCCGGTGCGGCGCAGCGCCTCGAAAAGCAGCGCGTAGGGCTTCTCCCCGGCCTCTTCCGGCGCCAGGTAGTAGGAGGCTTCAAAGAAGATGGGATCCACGTCGGCAGACTTCACGAATTCCAGGATCTCCATGGTCTTGGCGGTGCGGGGCGCGACCTTCTTGATCTCCTCATCCTCGACCACGACGTACTTGTCCTTCTCGTACTCGTAGCCTTTCACCAGCTCGGCGCGTGGGACGGGCTTGTCCTCGAGTTGGCAGTAGAGCACCTGCTTGACGCGGGAGTTGTCGGCCTTGTGCAACTGGTTGAAACTGACCGTTTCGCTGCGGGCCGCGCTATACAATTTGACGGGAAGCGACACCAAACCGAACGTCAGGTGCCCCTTCCACACAGTGGATGCCATTTTAGCTACCCCTTTGAACCGCGCCCCAGGCGCGGGGAATCTATGCATATACCATGCCGAAGGGCGGTTTTCAAGGTAAGCCATGTTACTGGATGATTACTCCCGAAAACGGCGCTTCGACAAGACGCCCGAGCCCGGCCCCGGCGTGGCCCCGGCGGGCGGGAACCGCTTCTACATCCAGCGCCACCAGGCGCGGCGGCTGCACTACGACCTGCGCCTGGAGATGGATGGAGTGCTGAAGTCGTGGGCGGTGCCCAAGGGGCCGACGCTCGACCCGGCGGAAAAGCGCCTGGCGGTGCTGGTGGAGGACCACCCGCTGGAGTACGGGAGCTTCGAAGGGACCATCCCGGCGGGAAACTACGGCGCCGGCAGCGTGATGGTGTGGGACCGGGGCACGTGGGAGGTGCTGGGGGAGAAGTCTGTAGCGGAGCAGATGGCGCGCGGCGACCTGAAATTCCGGCTGCACGGCGAGAAGCTGGTGGGCGAGTTCGCGCTGGTGCGGATGAAGAACCGCGGTAAGGGCAACGAGTGGCTGCTGCTGAAGAAGAAAGACTTCGCCGCCAAGCCCGGGTGGGACGCGGAGAGCGACCTGCGCAGCGTGGGGCGCGGGAACCTCGATCCGGCCAAGCTCGCGGGCGCCAAGCGCGCGGAGATGCCCACGGACCTCACGCCCATGCTGGCCGTGGCGGCCAGTTCCCTGCCCGAGGGTGCGGAGTGGCTCTACGAGGTGAAGTGGGATGGCTGGCGCGCGCTGTGCTTCGTCGAGGGGAAAAAGGTGCGGCTGCTCTCGCGCAACAAGAAGCCGCTCGATAAGCAGTTTCCGGAGCTGAGCGGGTTGGGCGAACTG
>CBRAFF010000079.1:0-6700 GCA_967755155.1 uncultured bacterium | reverse complement strand
GTATACAGGCCGCGCCGCAGGAACTCGCCGGCGCCCGGGCGGCCGAGGAATTGGTCGTTCTCCACCAGCACGCGGCCGCGCGACAGCACCACGTCGGGCATGCCTTTGACCCGGATGCCCTCGAACATGGAGTAGTCCACGCGCATGTGGTGGGTCTGGGCGCTGATGGTGTGCTCGCGGTCGGGATCGAACACGACCAGGTCAGCGTCCGAGCCCACGGCCACCGTGCCTTTCCTCGGGTAGAGCCCGAAGAGTTTGGCGGGGGTGGTGGCCACCAGTTCCACGAAGCGGTTCACGCTGAAGCGGCCCTGGGCCACGCCCCCGGAATAGACCAGGCTCATGCGATGCTCGATGCCGGGCCCGCCGTTGGGAATCTTGGTGAAATCGTCGCGCCCCAGCTCTTTCTGCTCCTTGAAGCAGAAGGGACAGTGATCGGTCGAAACCACCTGGAGGTGGTCCTGCTTGAGGCCGTTCCACAATTTTTCCTGGTGCCACTTCTCGCGCAGCGGAGGGGTGAAGACGTACTTGGCGCCCTCGAAGCCGGGCGCGTCGAAGTTCTCCAGCGAAAGGTAGAGGTATTGCGGGCAGGTTTCGGCATACACGGGGAGGCCGCGGTCGCGCGCTTCGCGCACTTTCTCCAGCGCTTCATTGCAACTCAGGTGAACGATGTACACCGGCGCTCCCGCCATCTCGGCCAGCGCGATGGCACGGGAGGTGGCCTCCGCCTCAGCGGTGGTGGGACGGGTGAGCGCGTGGTATTTGGGAGCGGTCTTGCCCTCGGCCAGCGCCTGGCGGACGATCACGTCGATGACGCCGCCATTCTCCGCGTGCATGCAGATCATGGCGCCGCTGCTGCCGGCCCGGCGCATAGCGCGGAAGATGGTGGCATCGTCCAGCATGAAGACGCCGGGATAGGCCATGAAGAGCTTGAAGCTGGTGACCCCATCGCGGATGAGGGCGCCCATCTCCTCCAGGCGCGCATCCGGCAGGTCGGTGACGATGCAGTGAAAGGCGTAGTCGCTCACCGCTTTGGGCGCCGCCCGCGCCATCCAGGTATCGAAGGCGGTGCGCAGGCTCTGCCCTTTGTATTGGATGGCAAAATCGATCAGGGTGGTGGTTCCGCCGAAGGCGGCAGCCCGCGTCCCGGTCTCAAAATCGTCGGAGCTGGTGGTGCCGCCGAAGGGCATGTCCAGGTGGGTGTGCACGTCGATGCCACCGGGAAAAACGAACCTTCCGGAAGCATCGAGGACCCGACCCGCGTTCTCGCGCGGCAGATCCCGGCCGAGGGCCACGATTTTGCCGCCGGCCACGGCCACGTCGGTCTGGCAGGTGTCTGTGGCCGTGACCACGGTTCCATTGACGATCAGGGTGTCGAACGCCATCCGCGACTCTCCTGGGATGCGGCCTGCAACGAAATCCGTGGAACTGCCCGGCCGGGGGATCTTCCTCGCCCGGCTCAGGATGCGGCGGCGGCCGGGGACACCGGCTTGGCCAGTTGCGGCAGAACCTCGCGCTGGTAATCCGCGAGCGTCTGCTCTTCTTCGCCGCACATCAGGTAAATGTTGAACTGAGTGACGCCGGCTTGCGCCAGCGCCTGGAGCTTCTGGCGGTGGGCTTGCGCCGGACCCACGATGCAGAAGCGGTCCACCACCTCGTCGGAGACGAAGCCGGCATTGTCGCTCCCGACCTCGCAGTGATGCTGGTAATCGTAGCCACCGCGGTCGCGGACGTAGGCGGTCAAAGCCGGAGGCAGCTCTTCCGGCGGGTAGCGCAGGATGAGGTCCATGACGTGGTTGGAGACGAGCGCCGGGAACCAGCGCACGCGGTCGCGGGCGGCGGCCAGGTCCGAACTCATCCAGACGGGAGCGGCGGCCATCACCTGGAGGGCGGAGGGATCGCGTCCCGCCTCGCGCGCGCCCTCGCGCGCGAATCCCAGACACCAGGAGATGAGGTCAGGGTCGGCAAACTGCAGGATGATGCCGTCGGCCATCCGTCCGGCAGCGCGCAACACCTTGGGGCCGTAGCCGGCGATCCAGGCGCGCGGCGAGCCCGTCGCCCAGGTGAGCTGCGCGGGGCGGCCATCGTGCTGGGCGGGGCGTCCGGCCGTGAGCTCGCGGATGAGTTGTACAGCTTCCTCCAGGCGCTCGACCGTCACCGGCTTCAAGCCCAGCACGCGGCGGGAACTGTCTCCGCGTCCGATGCCCAGTTCCATCCGTCCCTGGGAGATCAGGTTCAGCGTCGCCAGCAGGCTGGCGGTGACCGTCGGATCGCGCACCGCCGGATTGGTGACGCAGGTGCCCAAGCGCATGCGCTCGGTGTTCAGGGCCATCAGCGTGAGCAGGGGATAAGGTTCTTTCCACAGGACATGGGAGTCGAAGATCCAGCCGTAGCCAAAGCCGGCGGCTTCCGCCTGGCGCGTCAAGCTGACGATGCGCTCGACCGGCATGTCCGGTTTGAAGGTGATTCCGAATTCCATGGGCTTGCGTCCCTGTTAGCCCCGCCCTCCCGCTTTGCGGGGGCGGAGAGCGGGAAATGATATGCCCTGCAACCGCGGCATTCAAGCCGCTCTGCCGGATTGCGGCGGCCTCACTGCGCGCATCAGTGCATAGTACACCGCGAACGAGATGCCGAAGCTCACGAACCAGGAGTAGTCGTACAGGAAGCGCACCCGGGGGACCACCAAGCCGAGCAGCGCCAGGGCGGCGCCGGCCAGCAGCGCGGCCACCGCCCGCCAGTTGAAGCCGCGGGAATACTCGTAGATGCCGCCGCGGACGTAGAAGTCGTTCAGCGAGAGCACACGGCGCCGGAGGACGAAGTAGTCGCAGATCATGATGCCGGCCACCGGTCCCAGGACGGCGGCGTAGCCGCCCAGCCAGCCGAAGATGAAGGTGCGGTGGTCGGCCAGCAGCTTCCACGGCATCGTGGCGACCCCCAGGAAGCAGGTGATCACGCCCCCGGTCTTGAAGCTGATGCGCCGCGGCCACAGGTTGGAGAAGTCGTTGGCAGGCGAGACCACGTTGGCTCCGATGTTGACGTTGAGCGTGGCCAGCAGGATTGCCAACAGGGAGACGACGATGGCCACCGGCGACTGGAAGCGGCTGAGCAACTGCACCGGGTCCCAGATGGCGCTGCCGTAAATCACCACCGTCGCGGAGGTCACCGCGATCCCAATGAAAGAATAGAGCGTCATGGTGACGGGCAGGGCAATGGCTTGCCCCAGCATCTGCTGGCGCTGCCCACGGCTAAAGCGCGTGAAGTCGGGGATGTTCAGTGACAGTGTGGCCCAGAATCCCACGGTGCCGTTGAGCGCGGGGATGAGGAACTTGAGGAAGTCCGCGGTGCCCTGGAACTTCGAGGGCGCGGCCAGCATGGAGCCAAATCCGCCAGCCGAGGTGTACGCCCAGCCCAGCAGCAGCAATCCCACCCCCAGCAGGATGGGGGCGCTGATGCCCTGCAGGAAGCGTATGGACTCGATGCCCGCCAGGACCACGGCCAGATTGACCAGCCAGAAGGCGAAGAAGCAGATGGCTGTGCCGTGAGCAACCTGGCTCCACTCCGGCCAGAGCGTGGCGAGCAGAGAATTGATGGCCTCGCCTCCGATCCAGGTCTGAATGCCGAACCACCCGCAGGCCACCAGGCCGCGCAACACGGCCGGAATATTGGCTCCCAGGACCCCGAACGAGGCCCGCGCCAGCACCGGAAAGGGGATGCCGTACTGGGCCCCGGGATGCGAGTTCAGCAGCATGGGCAGTAGGACGATGGAATTGCCGAGAAACACCGTAGCCACGGCCTGCTTCCAGTCCATGCCGCCCTTGATGAGCCCGGCGGCCAGCATGTAGGTGAGGACGTTGACCGACATCGAGATCCAGAGCGCGGCGTAGTTGTAGGTGCCCCAGGTGCGGCGGGAGGCTGGGACCGGCGCCAGGTCGGGGTTGTAGAGAGAACTGGAGGCGATGTCAGGAAGCGCGGCGGCAGGCGTCACCGGGGCATTCTCCACAGGATCAGAACCGTTTCTCAAAACGGAGGAAGTCGGCCTCCAGCTTCCATTGCAGCCGGGCGCGCTCGCTGCCCGCGAGAAAACGCCGGCAAGGAGCGGAAGGCGCTGCACTGCCGGGGCGGTCTGCGGCGCAGGCGCCGGTGGGGCGGAAGCGCGCAGCATCCGCCCACAGGCTGGCTCCGTCCAGGAAGCTGTACTCCAGGCTGTTGCGTACCATGGTCTTCAGTTGGGGATAGGTAAGGCCGAAGCGCTCGACGGCGCGCATGAACTCCGCGGTGGCATCGGAGCGGGCCACGCCCACGTCGTCGGTGGCCAGGGCGACAGGGACGCCGTGTTTCAGGTAGAGCGGCAGAGGATGCGGTACCCCCGGAGCGCTCAGCAGCAGGGCGTAGCTGGTGGGGCAAACCTCGACCAGGACCTTGCGCCGCGCCATCTCGCGCATCAGCCCTTCCGGGTCCTTCTCATGGAGCGCGTCCGTGCCGTGGCCGATGCGCTGGGCATGTCCGAGCTGGATGGACTTCCAGATGTGGTCGCGCAGGTCCTCGGGCGGGACCTGGCCCGACGTCAGCTCTCCCGCGTGCAGGGTCAGGCGCACGCCGGGATAGAGGCCGTGGAGGAGGTCGAACATGCGCATGTGCAGGTCGAAGTCGCGGCGGGACACATAGGCCGCCTCCGCCATGACCGGGTTCACGCTGACCACGCGGGAATCGGCCTGGGCCATTTCGAAGCCGAAGACCATCTCGGCAAACACTTGTTCCGGCGGAAACGCGCGGTGCACCTCGAAGATGTGGCGGATGACGACCGCGCAGCCAGGGTCGGCGTCGGGCTGGCCGCAGCGCATTCGCTCGCGCATCCTGGCTTCCGCCACGTCCAATTCGCGGCGCGCCGACTCCACCAGCGCCGGCAGGCCGGCATCCAGCAGCTTCCGCCGCAGGCGGGCCAGGTCCGGATCCCAGCCCAGGCGGGCGCCCAGCGCGGAGCCCTGCATCTGGTCCAGAGGGGCAATCAGTTCCAGGTAGAGGACGTTTTCCGACGCCGCCCGCGCAGCCACTTCCGCCAGCATCTCGCCGCGATGGTTCCGGGTGGCAGCATCGAATTTGAGGAAAGCCTGGAAGAAGTGCTCGCTGAGAGTCTGGTCGTCGTCGGGCACGAAGTTGCGGATGGAGAAGGCGTCCACCATCTGGATGTACAGCGCGTGTTCCTCGAAGGCCTGCTGGACGGGCGGACGGCGTCCTGGGGGATCGTCACAGGGAGGCGGCAGCAGCGTTGAAGTCTCGCGGTCCACGCACAGCCCTTCCTCCGCCGCGTACCGGATGTAGCTCTCGGCGTACACCGCCCCGGAGAGGTGGTTGTGCAGGTCGCCGCCCTTGGGCAAGTCGCGCAGGAAGAGCAGGAGCTGCGCCGGTTGGTGGCGGATGGCCTCCAGATGTCGCGCGGTGCGCTGCTCCGAAGAGGCGCCTCCCTGAGCGCTTGCGGGGATGTAGGCAGCCAGTAGGAAAACGCACAGCAGCAGCCGGGTCGGGCGCACGGGCCATCTCCTCCGCAGTCGCGGCCGGACGATTGTAGCTGATGCTCTCAAGGTCGCGCCGGCTCGGGTGGTCTCTGACGTGAAATATGAGCGCCATCCGCCACCAACGTCCATCCGGGCTGACCGATTGCGACCTCGCTGGGATTGCCGACCAGGCGCGGGGCGTCTGCCAACTATGTCGATGCCGTCACCACCAAGGCGATGAGCACGCAGAGTTGCACCCGTCGCGGGCGCCCGTGGTCGATGGGCAGCTCGCGATGGCTACGCCTTCCCCGCCTTGAGCAGCGCCAGGAACTCGGGATCGTTGTGGAGGCAGGTGAGATCGGGGTCGCGGGCGGCCCAGTCGATGTTGCCGAACCCGGCTTCGAGCGCCTGCTTGAGGGTATCCAGCGCTTCGCGCTTGCGCTGCAGCAGACCGTAAGTGCAGGCGGCGTTGTAGAGGACGTTGGTATCGTTGGGCCGCAGCGCGGCGGCGACTTGCAGATGCTGAATCGCCTCCTCCCCGCGCTGCAATTCCGCGTAGCGCGACGCCAGCAGGATGCGGGCGCGGGTATCGTCCGGGTTGAGTTCGAGTTGGCGCTCCAGCACCGTGGTGTGGCGGAGGGCGGCGGCACGGGCACGGTCGGTCAGGCCCAGGCGCTGCAGCGCGTTGTAATAAGGGATGTAGAGGTTGTAGTCGTCGCCGTTGGCCTCGATGGCCTTGTCCGAGATCTCGGCAGCCTCGGCGTAGCGGTCGGAGGAGAACAGGGCGCGGCCCAGGGCGTCATAGGCGCCGTCGCAGTCCGGGCGCAGGGCGATGGCGGTGCGGGCGTAGCGGACGGCGTCCTCGTGTTTGCCCTCGGCGAAGAAGAGCCGGGCACGGGCGGCCAGCGCCTCCGGGAGTTGCGGCTCCAGGTTGAGCGCCTTCTCGCAGGCAGCGACTCCCTTGGCCAGCCACTTGGGATCCTTGTCGCGGAATTCGATGATGACGCCGCAGATCCACGCCATGCCCACGTAGGCCAAGGCGAAGTTGGGATCGAGCTTGATGGCCTGCTCCATCATGTGCAGGGCGAAATCGAGCTCGAAGCGCCGGGTGTAGCTGCGGCCGCGCAGGTAGAAGTCGTAGGCCTGCGCATTCTGGGTGGGCTTGCGGGCGATGGTCTTCTCTTCATGCGGCGAGAGCGTGATGCGCAGCG
>CBRAFF010000078.1:0-6795 GCA_967755155.1 uncultured bacterium | reverse complement strand
CGAGAGTTCCTCCGGGGGTCGCACGTGAAGAGCCTACCGGAGCGGAAACGCCCCGCCAAGACAGCGCTTTCCAGCCGATGAACAACCGGACGCCCCTCCCGCCCGACTCCACCGAAGCGCTCCTGATGCGCGACGCCGCGCGGGAGCGGCTCGACGGCTACGTGTTGGTGTCCTTCTCCGCGGGCCGCGCCAGGGTCTCCGTCCACGCGGTCTCGCCTGGGGACGTGGCCCTCGCGGCCTTCCTGGTGGAAGAGGACCTGCGCCGCCGCATGAACGCCGCGCAGCCGCCCCTCGTGCAGCGCGTGGCGGCGCTGCCGAGCTGAGCTTCATTCCGGGGTGGGAAAGGCCTCGGACTTGGCCGTCCACCGCAGGATCGCCACGTTCCGGCGGGTACGCTTCAGGTTCCAGGTTTTGAAGTAGAGGGCCGCGCAGGCCCGCTCCGGCAGCTTCCTGCGGATCCCGGACGCGGTGGTTCCCTGGAGGAGCAGCTCGCGCAGCAGGAAGATCGGGTCTTCTTTCGCCATGCCGCCTCCATTGAGGGCTTCGGAGAACACCTGCGCGTCCTCTCCCGAGATCAGCGCGGTTCGCATGTGACACCATCCGCCTACGCTCTGCGCGATCATCAGCCGCGTCTTGATGAGCCCATTCCACAGCCGTGCGGATTCGGCCATCCACGGAATCTCGTCGATGAGTTGCTGGATCTGGACGATGGAGGGGTATTCCTTCCTCGTTCCTCTCCGGTTCCACGGATCGCCTTCCTGTCTCCGTGCGTTCCATTCCAGCCTGGCGATGGAGGCGATCTGTCGGCCATGTTCGATGCCCAGCACGTCCCCTGCGGTTCTCACGATTTGCTGCCCGAGCACGCCCCACGTCTCGTCGCGGGGATAGTTTCCAAGCACCACCATCTCCTGCGCCGTGCCGCTCCTCACGAGTGCCAGCAGCCGGTGCTGCCCGTCGAGAAGGTTCCCCTCCTGATCGAACATCAACGGCTCTGCGAGTCTCCATTCTCCGCGCCGCATCCGACCGCACAGGTTCTCCACCCAACCCTGTCGAATCGGACGATTGGCCGGATTGGACTCCAGCCACTTCCTTGCGATGTCCGGCGTGACCTTGAGGAGCTGGAACGAAAGCGCCATCTGTTTCTCCTTTGGGGGTGAGTTGTCTGCTCTCCCGTATGTGCTCCTTGTAGCACGCCGCTCCCCGTAGCGTCAAGCGCCTACGGGCCGGGGAGTGCAATGACAACTTGGGCAGACTTGTCAGCGGGGGGCGGCAGGCCTCTGGGCTAGACTCCCTCCCCGATGCCGCGGCACCCCGCGCAGCGCCCGCCCCGCCCCGCGGCCCTGATCCGCCGGGGCAGCGCCCTCAAGGCCCAGCCCGGCCATGCGCCAGCCCCCCGCTTCCGCCGGGTCTGGAAAGAGGTCCACGGCCAGCGGGTCCTCGTCAAGGTCTACCCGCCGGTCTGGGTTCCCCCGGAGACTTGACAGGCGGCGCGCGGTCTGGCAGGTTGCGCGGCAGGGGGGAACAGAGTGTTGGGTTCCACTGTCCAACGCGAGAGTTCCCCTCTCAGCGAGACGAAGCGGCCCCGGGCTCTCCACAAGGGAGTCCGGGGCTTCTCGCTTCTAGAGAGGGGGACGCGCTGATGGACTGGTACGAATCCCTCGAGCGCACCGGTCTCGACCCGCTGCTGGGCCGCAAGGCGGAGGCCCTCGCCAACGCCCTCGCCCACCTGCCCGGCTCGCGCGCCTTCAAGGTCCGCTGGTGCCGCCAGCACGTGCCGCTCCTCGAGGCGCAGGCCGACGAGGCCGGCAAGCTCTCCGGCCCTCCGCGCTCCGGCTGCATCCGCGGCACCGCGCTGCGCTACTACACCCACCAGTGGAAGCACCTCGACGCCGCCCTGAAACGCACCGACCTGGACCAGCTGCAGCGCGAGCAGGTCGAGGCACCCCTCGCCGTCGAAGAGGAGCTGCCGCCGCTGCTGCGCCTGATCCAGGGCGGAGGATTGCGGCGATGACCCTCCTCCCGCCCGCGCAGGCCCACTCCCCCACCTCCCGCGCCGCCGCGGAGTCCATGGCCCACGGCGCCGCCCCCCGCCGCGCCCTCGTCTACCGCTCGCTCCTCCAGCGCGGCCCCGCCACCGACGAGGAGCTCCAGACCCGCACCGGCCTGCCCCCCAGCACCCAGCGCCCCCGCCGCATCGAGCTGTGCGACCTCGGCCTCGTCCAGGACTCCGGACACCAGCGCCTCACCCGCTCCGGCCGGTGGGCCATCGTCTGGGAAGTCACCCGCGGGGAGCCTGCGCAGCTCCCGCTGCTCTCATGAGCGGCGGCGCGCGGTGGCAGAGCGCCTGGAACGGGCTGGTCGAGTCCATCCTCGCCCCGCTCGGCGTCGTGGTCCTCTTCGCGATGATGGCCGCCACCGTGCTCGTGCCCCTGCTGGTCCTCTGCGGCGTGCTGGGTCCTGTGACGCAGGAAGAGTTCGGGCCGCGATGAGCGCCTGGCCGCGCAACGCCTTCTTATCTCGCTCCGCCGAGCCCACTGCGCCGGCACCGAAGCGGAGCTGCACGTGGAACCGCAGCAGACGAGCGCGAGCCGCGCGGGCAGGATTGCCCCGCCGCCACGACCGCTCGAGCACGGGGGCCTTCACCGGCACCCGGCAGTTCCCGACCCGACCCACGCGAGGAGGCCACAGGACGCCCCGGCTCGCGAGGCCCGCTGGCGCGACCGGGGGGACGGACCACACACGCGCAGGGGTACTCCGCAGGTGTACGCCCCGTGGTCCAGGAGGCGGCGACGAGGCCTCCGCAAGGTGACACCCGCGTGGACTCCGCCTAGCCACGCCTCGGGCGACGGGCCCGCGTCCGCCGCACCCGTAGCAGGGAGAGCCGCCCGCACCGAAAGGCGCGGGGGACTGGCTCTCCTCTGCTCGGGCTCTGCTACCCGTTCCGGCCGTCGAAGCGACGGCTCCGCGTACGCGCGCGTAGAAGAAAAATCTCGCGCACACGAAGAAGAAGAAAATCCGCAGCAAGCGAGAAGACCAGAATCCAGCATGGAGGCCCGGTAGCGGCCTGAGCGGAGCCAAGGCTACGCGAAGCCTGGCTTTCGGCCGGAGATTCGCGCCCAGGGGGAATCACGCACGGGAGGGAGGTGACCTTCTGAGCTCGGGAGCGTTTCCGCCCCCACCGGCCTCTCGCCTCGAAAACGCGCCAGGATGCGTCCCAGTGTGTCGAGTTGAGCGAAAGACGACACACGGGCCGCTCGAGGGCCCTACCGGGAGCGGCACTTCGGCAGGGGCGGAGCGGTCGGCAAGGTCCTTCTCACCTCTCCCCTGCCCCTTCCATCCCCCCATCCGGCTCCATGCCTCCCATCCGGGGGTGTTGAGACGCGTTGCGTCGCTGGCGCCGCGTTGCGTCATAGCAGGGTGAGGTGGTGGGAGGCTGGCAGCACCAGGCTTGCTCGCTGCCTCAGTCGGTGCTCGAGGCGCTCCGAGGGGCCGTTTCGGCTGGACGTGGGGCCCGGTCGTCGAGCCTGCGCGATCCTGGCGAGCCGCTCTCGCGCCTTCGAGCGAGCGGAACGCGGCTTCCCCTCTTCCACTTCCGTGGAACGTCCGTTCCCTCGCCTCCCCGCGGGCCGGGCCGATACCTCATGGGGTGGCGTCTCGCGGCATCGCGAGGGCCTTGCGGGGCTGGCATGACTCGTGCTACTGGTAGCGGTCAAGGAGGGGAAGTCATGCAAGCGAAGATGACGGCGAGCGAGGCGAAGAGCTTCGAGCGCTTCTCAATGGCGAATGCGGTCGCGGTGAAGACGGCGTTGGAATGCGGGTGTGAGCCTTATACGGACGTATTCACGTATCGGAGATGGGCAGCACAGGGGATGCAGGTGCAGCGGGGCGAGAGGGCGATCAAGCTGCCGATTCTCTTCTCGCGCACCGAAGTGGATGCGGACACCGGGGAGAGCGTCACCACGCGACGGCGCGGGCGGGCGGCGGTTTTCTGCCGCTGCCAGGTGAAGGAGAGCGCGCGATGACGGAGACGACGCGACAAGTGCTCGAGGATCCGTGCGTACGGTACGCGGTCAAGGATGCGCTATCGGCGCTGCTCGGCCTGAAGGGAGTCGGGCGAGACCCCGTGGACATGCTGCGCGATGCAGAGCTCGTGCTGGCCGTGGTCCGGGACGAGTACAACGCCAGAATGGACGATGCCTACCTTTCACTTCAGGAGGTCCGCTAGCGATGGCCGAGACCTACACGATTCGGAGTCTCGTCGAAGAGGCCGAGTGCGCGCAGTGCGGGTGTCCGCTGTGCGTGGGCGACGTGGCGCGGCTCGAGGCCGATGGGCGCGTGTACTGCTCGAGGCGGTGCGCGGAAGGGCGGCGGAGAGCGCCCCAAGGGGCCGAGCGTCGGCGCGCGCATCATAAAGCGCATTGCCGATGCGGCAAAGACTACCCCGCGGAGTGAGCCGCTCCCTCCCCCTAGCCCCCGCTAGCGGGGAGTGGGCGCCGCATTCCGCGGTGCACGAGAGGGGAACGAGTCATGCGAATCCACGTCCACGAGCTCAAGACGCTGCTCGCTCATGCTTCGACCGATGAAACCCGATCGAACCTCTGCTCCGCCCATCTGCGGGCGGATGGAACGCTTGAGGCGACCGATGGGCACCGTTTGGTGCGCCTCGGGAATGCCGCGGAGAACGCAGACCCTCCCGAGGCGTGCATCCTCTCGCGGGAGGGGCTCGAGCACCTCGAGCGCATGGCGCGCGCCTCGAAAGCAAAGGTGCTTCAGGTGCTCACGCCCGAGACCAATGGCAATGGAGCGCTCGTGGCCTATCCGTGCCATCCCACGAGCGTGGACCCCGAGACGCTGCTGCCGCTGCCGCTCGGGCCGAAGATCGAGGCGCCGAAGGTCAAGGATGCGGAGTTCCCGGACACGGAGCAGCTCTGGCCCAAGGATGCGCCCGCCGTGCGCGTGGCCGTCAACGCGTACTACCTCAAGGATCTCGCCGAAACGGCCATTCGGCATGCCCGAGACGCTGGACTCCGCGGGGCGCCGGTCCTGCTCGAGCTCTTCGGCACCCCGGAGGAACTGGGGAAGCAAGTCCATTCGCCGATCCGCTTCTCGGCCTCGAATCCGAGCCTCGGGGAGGTGCGCGGGCTGCTCATGCCGATGCAACCGTAGGGCAATTGGGTCTGCGTCTCCCCGCAGTGTGAGGGCGGGGAGCAGCGGCTCCGAGGGGCCGAGAAGAGGGGAAACACCATGTCTGCTTTCGTCTGTGCTCCGGATCATTTCAAAGCGCTGGCCGTCTTTGCAGCGTCTCGCAGCGGGGGCTACGGCACCTCGCACTTCCACGTGGATCCGCGCTACCTCCGGGGATTGCCGCAGGATGCCGAGCGCGGCTCGGAACACCTCACGGGCCGGGAGCTCGCGAGCCTCTACGCGGACGTGCTCTACCAGGAGAACCTCCGCAGCGTCCAGGCCCGCTACCCCCAGGATTCCTGGGAAACGCTCCCGGGTCCTTGCGAGAAGCCCCGCCGGATGGGCGTCACCGCATCCGAACTGCATGCCGCGAAGTACCGGCTGGATCCCGTGGTGGTGCTCAAGCTCTGCGACGGCCTCGAGTACCAGAGCTGCGAGACCGACGACTACCGGCAGACAGTGGCCTTCGACCTGCTGGACCGGATCCGGAGCGCTGCGATCCGCGCGCTGCCCGGGTACGAGCAGGCGCCGTGGGAGTACCACGCGCCGCAGGATGCGCGGACGCAGCGGGCGGGGTGACGCGCGCCCGCGCACGAGGGCTCGGGGCCGCTTCCGGGACTTGACCCGGGGGCGGCCCTCGTGCTACAGGAAGCAGGCATGAGAGGGGAACTCGGCGAGCTCGGCGACCTGCCGCTCCGGGAGGGCGGTCTCGGCGGGGCGTCTCGGCCGGTCTCGGCCGGTCTCGGCCGGCGCCCGCCGGCGCTCCTCAAGGCGCAGGACCCCCCGAAGCTGCTCGCGGCCTGCGGGGGCGGCCCGCGCGGCGCCCGCGACCGCCTGGCCGTGCTGCTGCTCTGGCGGGCGCTCCTGCGCTGCCAAGAGGCCTGTGCACTCCAGGTGGAAGACCTCGAGGATCTGCCCGGGGGTGGCTTCGCCCTCCGGGTGCAGGCGCCCAAGGGGGCCGCCCGCGGGGCGCCGCGCCGCCGGGTGGGCCTCGACCCGCGGACCGAGGCCTTCCTCGCCGCCTGGCTCGCCCTGCGGCCCGCCGCTACGGGCCTCCCCAGGAGCTCCGGGGCCGTGCTCGCGAGCTCGGCCGGAGCTCCGCTTCAGACCTCCCACCTGCGGCGCCTCCTGCGGCGCCTCGGCCGGGCGGCGGGGCTGGGGAGGGTGCACCCCCACGCCCTGCGCCATCGAGGAGCGGCCGATCTCTATGAGGAGCGCATCGGAATGCGCGAGATCCAGCTGCTCCTGGGCCACCGCTCGCTCGCGGTAACCTCCCAGTACCTCGGCGCCATCGGCGCCACGCAAGCCGTCGCGGTCTCGGCGGCCCGGAGGTGGACCCCATGAACCGCTGCCCCCACGGCCGCGACCTCGCGCGCGGCGAGCCCTGTGATCTGTGCAGCCGCGTCACCGCGGGCGACTGGCCCTGTGGCCTCGAGCCTGACCCCGATCCGAACGACGAGGAGGACGACATGAGAGACCTCAAGCAACGCCGGGAGCCCCTGAGCCTCAAGGACGACGTGGCGGGCTTCGGCACGATCGCAGCCCTGCTCCTGCTGGCGCTCTGGCTCTCGGGCTGCCAGACCCCGGCCGCACGCACCGCGCTGATCAACC
>CBRAFF010000077.1:0-6811 GCA_967755155.1 uncultured bacterium | reverse complement strand
CAGGACGGCCAGGGCGGCGACGGCTCGGGCGCGGTGCGCCAGCGCTCGCTCGGTTCGGGCGTCATCGTGGACCCCAACGGCTACATCGTCACCAACGCCCATGTGGTGGAGCGCGCCGACCGCATCAAGGTGCGCCTGCAGGATGATCCCCCGGGCACGCTGCATGACGCCAAGGTCGTCGGCACCGACCGCGAGACCGACCTCGCCGTCATCAAGATCGACGTGAAGCGGCCCCTGCCTTCCGCCACCCTGGGCAACTCCGACTCCATGCGGGTGGGCGACTGGGTGCTGGCTATCGGCAGCCCCTTCGGCCTGGAGCAGACCGTCACCGCCGGCATCGTCTCCGCCAAGGGGCGCAGCGTGGTGCCGCAGCGTCAGTTCCAGTCCTTCATCCAGACCGATGCCGCCATCAACCCCGGCAACTCCGGCGGACCCCTGGTCAACATGAACGGCGAGGTCATCGGCATCAACACCGCCATCTTCACCGATTCCTACGGCTCGCAGGGAGTGGGTTTCGCCCTGCCCTCGAAGATCGTAGCCACCGTCTATAACCAGCTCATCAGCACCGAGCATCGCGTGGCGCGCGGCTCCATCGGGGTGGACCTGAATACGCGGCCCAACCCGGCGCTGGCGCGCATGTACGGCGAGGGCGTCACCATCTCCAACGTGCGTTCCGGCGGTCCCGCGGATCAGGCGGGGATGAGGGTGGGCGACACCATCACCGCCATCGACGGAAGACCCATCCGCTCCGGCGACCAGTTGGTGGATGAGGTCTCCAGCCGCAAGCCGGGAGCCCGGGCCGAGGTCAGCTACCTGCGCAACGGGCAGCCGCAGAAGGCCACGGTCATCCTGGCCGATCGCGCGCGGCTCTTCGCCGAGCGTCTGGGCGACGAGGACGACATGCCCGAGCCGACCCAGCCCGCCGAAGCCAAGCTGGGCCTGAGCGTCCGCGCCGTCACCGCGGACCTGGCCACGCGCCTGGAGGTCCCCTCGGGCAAGGGAGTGCTGGTCACCGAGGTGCGTCCCGGCAGCTTCGCCGATGATGTGGGCATCGACCGCGGCGAGCTCATCCTGGAGATCAACCGCCAGCCGGTCAATAGCGAAGAGGACTTCCGGCGCATCCAGTCGCAACTCACCAGTGGCAAAGACGTCGTATTCCTGGTCCGTCAGGGCCGGGGGACCAACGCGGGGACGGCATTTTTGGCCGGCACCCTTCCGTAACTAGTGGGCAACATTTTGGCTGGCATTTCGGCCGCGAACGTGTAATCATCCCCTGCGCTGCCGGACCCTATCCGGGGCCCGGCGGCTGGTTTTTTTCTCCGTGGAGGCTGGAGTTTGAGGAAGTCAGGGACATGGATGGCCGTGGGCGCGCTCACCGCGCTGCTGCTGCTGGCAGGGGCAGCCTCCGCCGCCACCACCACCAGACCATCCAGCGGGCAAAAGAAGGCCTCCTCGAAGGCGTCCTCCAAGTCCTCCGCCCGGGGCTCGAAATCGGCGAAGGCCCGCAGGTCGGGCAAGAGGAGAAAAGTTTCCAGCCGCAGCCGCCGCAACTGGCGCCGCCGCGGCCAGCAAGCCATCAAGCCGGAGCGGACGCGCGAGATCCAGGCCGCCCTCATCCGCGAGAAGTACCTGACCGGCGAGCCTTCGGGCCAATGGGACGAACGCACCAAGAACGCGATGGCGCGCTATCAGGCGGACCACGGATGGCAGTCTAAAAGGCTGCCCGACTCCCGCGCCCTCATCGGGCTGGGACTGGGTCCCACGCATGACGGCCTGCTCAATCCGGAGAGCGTGGCCTCCTCCGGACGCCCCGCAACCAGCGCTCCTCCCGCCGTCGCCATCCCCTCGCCGCGCTAGGGCCGGCTGGCCCATTTTTTCCCTCATAGCTTTTCGCGGGGTTGCCCCACCCTTCCGCCCGGTTTTGGCGGAGGGTGGGGATTTCTATCTACCCGAGGGTGGCCCATATTTGGCCGCCGCGACACTGTTGAGTCATCGTTGCTCTTCGCCGGCCAAATGTGGGGCTTTGCCTGACCGCGACGCTTGCGCGCCATCTCAGTGATGAACCCCCCACATTTGCAAAAGCGGCAAATGTGGGCCGTCGGCCCGGCCCGCGGGTCAAAGGACAACTCGCTCAGAATCTGAGCGCCGCTTCCGAATCAGCTGCCTATATCTGACGGCGCCAATTGCACCTAGGCAGAAACAGTTAAGGAAAGTAGCGCTGTACAAAGCGAACCCAAGGACCAACTCAACATCCATGCCTCTAAGGTCGTCCAAAATCGAAATCTTCCCTAAGACAAAAAAGATAGGCAGGGCAATGGCGCTGAAGGTGTTCTTTTTGTAGGTTCCGAACACGAGGATGGCGGCGAAGGCTAAGTCAGTAAGCGACGCTAGTTGGGAGCCCTCGAGCACCAGAACAAGGCTTATGACCAAGGAGACTGCACCGGCCCCCCAGGAAGCTGTTATGAGTCTCTCTGCCGTTTGCAGGTCCAGACTGGACGGCCGGTAAAGAGACAGCCAGCGCCGTAGCAGTTCGTGGAGCGTCATGATCGAGGGGCTGGCTGGCTGGTGGCCCACTCAAGCCCGCTTTTGGCTTGAGTGGGGTAGTTCGATCTTCGATGCCAGTCTGCCTGCTCTCCGTTCTCTGCGATTTGCCGCCAACTGCGATTCGATTCCCACACGAGACGCGCTCGCGTAAGCGCCCGATAGCGGAACGATACACCTGCTCCCGCCCTCTTCGACCGGAACCTAATCCTTGTCCCGAATCCGGAACAAGGGTGAGGCGACCGCCTCAGGCGGGCTGGTCCAGCACTTCGCGGACCTTGCGGGCGAGCACGGAGGTAGTGAAGGGCTTTTGGAGGAAGGCGGTCTCCTGGTCGATGACGCCGTGGCGCAGGATGGCGTCGTCGGTGTAGCCCGACATGTAGAGCACCTTGATCTCCGGGCGGAGGGTCTTCAGGCGCTCGGCGAGTTCGCGGCCGCTCATCTGGGGCAGGACGACGTCCGTCAGCAGCAGGGGGATGGGGCCGCTGTGGCGCTCGCACTGCTTCAGGGCTTCGTGGCCGTGGCGGGTTTCGATGACGGTGTAGCCCTGGCGGGAGAGCACCTGCGTCACCAGCGCGCGCACGCCGTCCTCGTCCTCCACCAGCAGGATGGTCTCGGTGCCGCGGTCGCCGCTGCCCAGCGCCGCCATCTTCTGGCTTTCGTCCGCCGACTCCTCCACCCGCGGCAGGTACACCTTGAAGGTGGTGCCCTGGCCCACCTCGCTGTACACCCAGATGTATCCCTCGCTCTGCTTGACGATGCCGTAGACGGTGGAAAGGCCCAGGCCGGTGCCCTTGCCCATTTCCTTGGTGGTGAAGAAGGGTTCGAAGACGCGGGAGCGGGTTTCCTCGTCCATGCCCGCGCCGGTGTCACTGACGGCGAGCATGACGTAGCGCCCGGGTTTCACGCCGCCGTGCTCGCGCATGTAGCTCTCATCCAGGGCGACGTTGGCGGTCTCGATGGTGAGCTTGCCGCCGCGGGACATGGCGTCGCGGGCATTGACCGCCAGGTTCATCAGCACCTGCTCCACCTGGCCCGGGTCCGCCTTCACCTGGCCCAGCTTCTCGCCGAGGGCGGTGGAGAGCTCGATGTCTTCGCCCAGCAGGCGGCATAGCATCTGCTCCATGTTGCCGACGGCGGAGTTGAGGTCGAGGATGCGGGGGGCCAGTACCTGCTGGCGGCTGAAGGCCAGGAGCTGGCGGGTGAGGGAGGCGGCGCGGTCGGCGGCCTTCTTGATCTCCTCCGCCTCGGCGCGCAGCGGGGCGCCGGGAGCGGTCTGCTCCAGCATGAGTTCGCTGTAGCCCTTGATGACGGTGAGCAGGTTGTTGAAGTCGTGGGCCACGCCGCCCGCCAGGCGGCCCACCGCCTCCATCTTCTGCGACTGGCGCAGCTGCTGCTCCAGGCTGCGGCGCTCGGTGACGTCTTCGGCGATCATCTCGAAGCTCTCGGCTTCGCCCTTCTCATCGAGCACGGCTCGTCCGCTCAAGCGGACCTCCATGGGAGTGCCGTCCTTTTTCTTCCAGCGCGTCTGCACATTCTCCACGCGCTCGCTCTTGCGGTAGTTGCGGATGAGCCGGCTGCGCTCCTCGGCGTCGAGATAGACGTCGCGTGAGAGCTGCAGCGCCAGCAACTCCTCCGCCGAGTCGTAGCCCAGCATGGAGACCAGCGCCGGGTTCACCTCCAGGAAGCGGTCGGCCACGCTGGAGCGGTAGATGCCGTAGACCGCGCCCTGGACCTGCTTGCGGTAGCGGGCCTCGGATTCGCGCAGCGCCGCCTCCGTTTGCTTGCGCTCCGTGATCTCCCGCAGCACCACCAGCGCCGCCGGCTCCCCCTGGTACATCAGCGCGGTGGCCACCACTTCCACGTCCACGCTGCTGCCGTCCAGCCGGACGAACTTCTCTTCCATCAGGGGGACGCCGCCTTCTTCCGTGGTCTCGCGAATGCGCTTCTGGACGATGGAGCGGTAGTCGGGGTGGATGCGCTCCATGACCGGGGTGCCCAGCAGGTCCTCGGGCCTGCGCGCGCGGAAGAAACGCAGGGCCGCGGGGTTGGCATAGATGATGCGGCCCTTGCTGTTGATGTAAATGGCGTCGGGTGAGACCTCGACCACGCGGCGGTAGCGCTCTTCGCTGTCCCGCACCGCATCCTGGGCCCGCTTGCGCTCGATGGCGGTGGCCACGTGCTGGGAGACGAAGGTGAGGATGTCCTTCTGCTTTTCATTGAAGCGGACGTTCTGGGTGTAGCTCTGCACCACCAGCACGCCGAAGGTGGCGCTTCCCGACTTGAGAGGGACGCCCAGCCAGTCCACCGAGGGGGCGCCGACCGATTCCACCTCCCCGCGGCGCACCAGTTCGTCGAACACTTCGGGAGAGGCGAGCAAGGGTTCGCCGGTGCGCAACACGTACTCGGTCAGCGCTTTCCCCAGCTTCTTGGGGGCGGGGGTCACGTCCTCCTCGTCCACGAAGTAGGGGAAGCTGAGGATGCCGGCGTCCCCATCGTAGAGGGCGATGTAGAAGTTGCGCGCGTACATCAACTCGCCCACGATGGCGTGCAGGGAAGTGAACAACTGCTCCAGGTCTTCGGCGGCGGCCGCCTGCTCGGAAATGCGGTACAGGGCGGATTGCAGCTGCTCGGCGCGTTTGCGCTCGGTGATGTCCACCGCCGTGCCCAGTACCGCCGTCCTGCCCTGGAACCCGATCAGGCCGACGCTCAGGTCGAGCCAGCGCTCCTCGCCCGTCTTGGTGACCAGCGGGAATTCGTAGCGGGCGGGGGGGCCTTCCTTCACCAGCCCCTCCTGGGCGCGTTGCTGCATCTGGGCGCGGTGATCCGGCCGCACCAGGCTCCAGGGCTCCACGGTCAGCAGCTCCTCCTGCGTGTACCCGGTAATGGCGCTGCAGGCCGGATTGGCGTAGAGGATGCGGGAAGCGTCGGAGATGTAGATCATGGCCGCCGCCGTCTCCGCCACCGCCCGGAACTTGCTCTCGCTCTCCCGGATGGCCTCCTCGCTGCGCTTGCCCTCGATGGCGGCGGCGATCTGCTGCGAGACGAAGGTGAGGATCTCCTTTTCCTTCTCCCCGTACTGGATGTTGGGCTCGTAACTCTGCAGCACCAGCGCGCCGAAGGTCTGGCCGGCGCGCTTCAGGGGCACTCCCATCCAGTCCAGCGAGGGCGCGCCCTCGCGCTCCAGCTCGCCGGCGAGCACCAGTTCCTGCATCTTGCCGGGCAGGGCCAGCAACGCCTCCCCCGTGCGCAGCACGTACTCGGTCAATCCCTTGCGCGACTTGTGCGGGGGAGGGGTGGGGTCCTTCACGTCCACGAAGTAGGGGAAGCTGACCATGTCGGTGGCCGGGTCGTAGAGCGCGATGTAGCAGTTCTTCGCATACATCAATTCACCGAGAATGTGATGGATGGAGGCATACAACTGGGGCAGGGCCTCCGCCGAGCGGGCTTTCTCGGCGATGCGGTAGAGCGCGGCCTGCAAGGCCTCCGCCCGCTTGCGCTCCGTGATGTCGAAGGCCATGCTCAGGACGGCGCTGCGCCCTTCGAACCGCACCACGCTGGCGCTGAAGTCGAGCCAGCGGGTCTCGCCGTTCTTGGTCAGGATCTTGAAGTCGTAGCGCGTGGGCACCGGTTCGCCGCGCTGCCGGGCTTCGGCCCGCTGCTGCGTCAGCTCTCGGTGCTCGGGATGCACCAGGTCGAACGGCCCCTTGGCCATCAGTTCTTCCCGGGGGTATCCGCTGATGACCTCCGCGGTCCGGTTGGCGAACAGGAACTTCTCGCCGTCGTGGATGTAGATGGCGGCCGCCGCCGTCTCCGCCACGGCGCGGAACTTGGCCTCGCTCTCCCCCAGTTCCTTCTCCGCCCGCTTGCGGTCGGTGATGTC
Organism: uncultured bacterium; assembly: GCA_967755155.1. Classification (GTDB taxonomy): domain Bacteria; phylum Acidobacteriota; class Terriglobia; order Terriglobales; family Acidobacteriaceae; genus DASYVL01. The sequence goes on along the minus strand of CBRAFF010000077.1, from coordinate 387 downwards.
GAAAGTGGTGGTCAGCACCGCCGGCTCGCCCTCGAACTCGATGATGGTGGCGGTCAGCTCCGCCCAGCGCTCCTGGCCGTCCTTGCTCAACAGCTTGGCTTCGTAGCGCACGGGGACGGGCTCGCCCCGCATCCGGGCTTCCGAGCGCTGCTGCAGCAGGGGGCGGAAGTCGGGGTGGACGATCTGCGCGTGGTCCATGGCCAGCAACTCTTCCCGGCTGTACCCGGTGAGCTGTTCGGCGGCCGAGTTCACGTAGCGGAAGCGCTCTCCGCGGCGGATGAAGATGCCGCCGGAGGTGGTCTCCGCCACGGCGCGGAACTTGTTCTCGCTCTCCCGCAGCGCCTGTTCCCGCCGCTTCTGCTCGATGGCCGTGGCGATCTGCTGGGA
>CBRAFF010000076.1:0-6829 GCA_967755155.1 uncultured bacterium | reverse complement strand
AACGTGCTGGGCGAGGCGGGCAAGGGCTACAAGATCGCCATCGAGACGCTGAACGAGGGGCGCATCGGGATCGGAGCGCAGATGGTGGGCGTGGCGCGGGGCGCCTGGGAGTGCGCCGCCAAGTACGCGCAGGAACGCAAGCAGTTCGGCAAGGCCATCGCCGACTTCCAGGGCGTGCAGTTCCAGTTGGCGCAGATGGCCACCGAGATCGAGGCGGCGCGCATGATGGTGTATAACGCCGCGCGCATGAAGGACGCGGGGATGAACTTCGTGAAGGAAGCCGCCATGACCAAGCTGTTCTGCTCCCAGGTGGCGGAGCGGGTGACCTCGCTGGCAGTGGAGATCTACGGCGGCTACGGCTTCACCAAGGACTACCCGGTGGAGAAGTACTGGCGCGATTCGAAGATCGGCAAGATCTACGAGGGCACGTCGAACATGCAGCTGCAGACCATCGCCAAACTGGTGCTGGGAGGAAAGTAAGGATGAGAGATCCTTCGACTCGCTGCGCTCGCTCAGGATTTCGCCTGCGGGCTCCCGCTTCGCTCACGCCCGCAAACCGGCTCAACATGCAGCTGCAGACCATCGCCAAACTGGTGCTGGGGGGAAAGTAGGGCGTGGAGAACGACCGCCGACAGTTCCTGCGCGTCCGAGTGCCGGAGGACGCCGAGGCCCGGGATGAGGACGGCAAGAAGCTGGGCCGGGTGGAAGAAGCCGGCGGGGGCGGCTTGCGGGTCCGGCTGGAGGCGGAGAGGCAGCCTCCCGCCGCAGGCAGCCGCATGCAGATCACGGTGGTGGAGCCGGGGAGCAACCACATCATCCACACCGCCCAGGTGCTGGTCCGCTATTGTGACGGCGCCATCCTGGGTCTGGAGTTCGTGAGCGATGGCGCCTGAACGGTCCGCGGGCGGTTCACTGAAGTCCTTGTCCGGCCGCTTAGGGCTGCACTAGACTGTAGACAATGGCAGGGGCCCGCGCCCCAGAAAGGAGACCGCTTTGGGACAGGACCCGGTCCGCGACCTGCGCGATTTGCAGGGGGTCCACGAGTTTTACACCGGCCTGTTGGAGAAGGCGCTGCGGCACCCGCTGCCGGCGCCGAACGAGGTCAAGAACCCCGACTCCACCCCGGAAAAGCTGCTGGAGACCATCGGCATGCTCCAGCGCTGGCTGAACCTGCTGGACCTGGCCATCACACCGCCCATGGTCCGCGACGCGCTGCAGGCATCCAAGTCGCAAGCGGTGGCGGGCGCCCTGCTGCGGTATTACATCTTCAAGAACTCGCACAGCGGACTCGACCGCGACAAGACCGATTTTGTCTGCACCTACTTGTACCGCCATCCGGCGCCGGAGACGGGCCGCCCAGCTCCCACCGACCCGGTCACCGTCCACCGGCCCATCACCGAACAGGGGACGCAGTTCGAGATGGAGGTCAACCAGGCGCTGGGGAGCCTGGAACCGCTGCCCCTGCCGGAGCAATACGCGCATCTGCTGCGCGAATTCGACTTTATCCAGGAAGAGGTGGATGACATCGACCACTTCGACCATCTGATGGACTCGGGCGTGTCGGAGCGGGTGCGGGGGATCAAGGACTCGCTGGGCGAAACCTTCTATCACCCGCGGGCCCTGGCCACGCTCGCCGCCTACAACAACTTCTTCGGCAACCGCTTTGACGAGCTGTTCCGGGACGCCGCGCGGCAGATCAAGGAATTCGCCGCCAAGGTGCAGGAAGACGGCGGCAGCATCATGAGCCGGGTGGACGGGGACGTGATCGTCAAGCACCTGACCGAAGTGGAAGAGTCGAACATCATGGAGCAGGAGTACGGGCACGCCAAGGAGCAGTTCCGCAAGGTTTCCCGGCTCAAGAAAGCGGTGGACAGCCGGCGAACGGGACGGGAGCCGGGCGGGCGGCGTGCCGTGGACCAGGCGCCGGCCCTGCCTTCGATGACGCGTCCGGCGCCCACGCCCAAGACACCCAAGCCCCTGCCCCTGGAATCTCTGGCGGAAGCCCCGGCCTACGCCGTGGGCAATGCCATCGAAGATGCCAAGACGCGCAGCGCCATGGAATCCATCCGCAACTTCGTACGCGCCGCGCAGTCCAACTGGAACATCGTGCCCATCCGCGACGGCAACCTGGTGCTGAGCCCGGCGGAGGTGGAGGCGTTCCGCTCCGAGATGGCGGGGGAGAAGAGTTTTCGTGGGGATTATGCCAACCTGCTCATGCAGACGGTCGCCATCCTCTCCCGCATGACCACAGAACTCAACGATTACCTGGCCAAGCAGGACTCCGCCTACCTGTGGAAGCCGCACGCCGACGCTCTCACCTACCTGATCTCCGCGGCGGGACGCATCTTCTCGGTTTCCACCAACATCCTTTCCACCGCCGAACAGCGCGGCCTGACCGACAAAGCCAAGGCCTTGAACGCTTCCCTGGAAAGACTGAAAGCTCAGACCGGCCTGGTGGCCAAGGCGTTGCAGAGCTGACACGGGGTCCGCCCTCCCCATGGTTTCTCTCGCGTTTCCCGCGCTGGTCCGCATCTGTTACCTGCGAGAACACAAACTGGAGACTCTTCCCGGCGGCAGCGAGAATGTGCTCTACCGCTTTCCCGACGGACGCCAGCTCAGCAACTGGGAGCTCATTCGCAGCCCGCAGTACGAGGCCTTCAAGCGCGGCTTCCGTGACGGCTTCGAGGCGCGGGCACCGAAGGAATCGCTCGAACCCCAGTTGCCGGACGAGTATCAGTCAGGCTTCCGGCATGGCGAGCGAGAGGGAAAGAAGCACCGGGGATGATGGCATCCGCGCGGCTGAGATTAGAATGGGGCTGCACCTGCCGTGGGCGCGTAGCTCAAACGGATAGAGCACCGGCCTTCTAAGCCGGGGGTTGCAGGTTCGATTCCTGCCGCGCCTACCAGATTCCCCTTCCACCCTGGAGACGCCGCTGCGGGTCAGCCGGCGGGGGCGGCGCGGCGTTGCGTAGCCGAGAGTTGCAAGAGCGCATTCTCCACCACTTTGAGGGCGATGGCCCAGCGCTGGCGGGCCTCGGTCTCGTCGTCGCCGTAGCCGTACAGGTAGAAAGTGACGCAGTAGCCGGTCTCGGAGACCTCGGGGTCGGGCGCCTGGGGATCGTGGTAGTAGCAGCGGCGGACGACGAGTTCAGCGGCCGCGGGGATCTCCGGGACGCGGCGCAGCAGATGCGAGGTGGATTCTGCGAGCTGCTGATGGCGCTCCAGCGACATCCGCCGCTCCAGGTCGTTGAAGATCAGGTCGATGTAGGAGCCGAACTTCCAGCAAGCGCCGTAGATGCTCTCCTCCTCGGTCATCTTGTCGGAGAGCCAGGTGTCGCACTTGGCGGTTTCCAGGATGGAGTGGCCGGAGTTGATGGAAGCCAGGAACTCGCCCAGCTCGCGGTTGTTGTGCGCTTCCGCGACGTTGAGCAGCAGTTCGGGACGGCGCCGCAGGTCGTAGTAACGCGCCTCGCCCTGGGGCGACGACCAGGGAATCTCCAGGCAATCGTCCTGCGCGCCCAGTTCGACACTGAAGTCAGCCTGCACGGGAAGCTCTTTCCCCTACCCTCACACCCGCGGACGCCCCGACTTTGCGAAAACTATGGCTGCTATGAGAACACATTTTCGCGGGAAAAGCCCAGACGCCGCGGCTAGAGGGCGGAGAAAAACTCGACCACGCGGCGCTCGGCCCAGCGGCCGTCGTAGCCGTTGGCCGCGGCCAGGAAGGCACAATGCCCGCCGCCGGCGGTTTCGAGCAGGCGAATGTGGGGGTTGGCCAGCAGCTTGGCGCGCGTCTCTGCCGTCAGCGATACGAAGGGATCGTCCAGGGCGTGCAGGATGAGGGTGGGCCGGGCGATGCGCTCCACGACATTCGAGGCGCTGGAGCGGGCGTAGTAGTCGTCGGCGCCGGTGAAGCCGCAGTAGCGCGCCGTCACCCGGTCGTCGAAGGCGCGCACGCTGCCCAGGCCCCGCAAGCCGCGCGTCTCATAGCGCCCGGGAAACAGGCGCGCCTTGAGTCGCAGGCGGCGCTTCAGTCCCCATAGAAAGTTCCACTCGTAGAGGCGGTTGCCGGGGCGATGCAGCGCGTCGGCGCAGGCGGCGAGGTCGATGGCGGGCGAGACCGCGGCCACGGCGCGCACCTCGGGTGGCGCTTCCCCGCCCCACTCGCCCGCCAGCTTGAGCGTGATGTTCCCGCCCATGGAAAACCCGGCCAGGAAGATGCGCGGGAGCCGGTCGGTAGCGATGATCTCCCGGACCACGGCGCCCAGGTCGGCGGAGAGCCCGGAGTGGTAGAGGGTGGGCGCGAGCCGCTCGGTGCCGCCGCAGTTGCGCATGTTCATGCGCACCACGTTCATGCCCGCCGCCCAGGCCTTGCCGGCGGTCCCCCGGACGTACTGCGCCGCGCTCGAACCCTCGAGGCCGTGCAGCAGGACCAGGGTCGCCGCTTCGCGGCGCTCGGCCTGCCAGTGACAGTGGCAGAGGACTTGAACGTCCGCGACGCCCGCCTCCACGTTGAACAGGCGCGCCTCGGGAGGCGGCAGCGAGTGGCGGCGCGGCCAGAGCGCCGCCGCCAAGGTCTGCACGTGTCCGCCGCGCAGGAGGGCGCGCGGGGCGAAGGCGTCGTTGGGCTCCGCGGGCGGCTCAGCGGGTCTGGTACTATTCTCTTGCGACATTCTCAGGAGAATACTAACGGGAGCCGGCGCTTTATGCCCATCTTTGAATACATCTGCAAGGAATGCGGCCACCACTTCGAGGCCCTGGTGATGGGCTCGAAGAAGACCGAGTGCCCGTCCTGCCAGAGCGCGAAGCTGGAGCAGCAGCTCTCCGTCTTCAGTGCGGGCGCCAGCAAGAGCACGGCTTCCCCCTCGCGCCCCGCCACCGGCCCCTGCGGGAGCTGCGGCGACCCCCGCGGCCCGGGGTCGTGCTCGATGAACTGACCCTGCGCCTCGGATTTGCGCGGATCAACACCTGCCACAGAGACACAGAGGAATCCTCTGGTCAATCCGTGCGGACCCGTGGCGATGGAAGCTGCGGGTGTTTGGCGGCGGAAGGAAGACTGGGGTGGGTGGTGGGATTCGAACCCACGACAGCCGGAGCCACAGTCCGGAGTTCTACCCCTGAACTACACCCACCGTATCCCTAAATTATAGCAAGCGGCTGGCGGCTGGCTGCCGGCGGCGATGGAAGCGCGGTTGGTGGTGAGCAGCCAGGAGATCGCACAGGCGAGGACGCCTGTGCCACACAAGACCTTGCTGCTAGCTGCCGACCGCCCGCTGCCGGCTAGCTTCTGCCCATGCCGACGTACTGGAAGCCCATGGCGCGGAGGCGGTTGGCGTCGAGCAGGTTCTTGGTATCCACGATGACGGGGCGGTGGACGATGCGCTTGAGCTTGTCGAAGTCGAGGGAGCGGAACTCCGGCCAGCCGGTGCCCACCACGATGGCGTCCACGCCTTCGGCAGCGTCGTAGGCGGAGTCGAAGCAGCGGACGGCGTTATCCAGTTCGCCGCGAGCGTCGGGGATGGCCACCGGGTCGTAGGCGCGCACGTGGGCGCCCTTCGACAGCAGGCGCTTGACCAGCAGCATGGCGGAAGAGGAAGCCACGGAGTTGGTGTTGGGCTTGAAGGCCAGGCCGAGGATGGCGATCTCTTTGCCCACCACCGAGTCCAGGGTCTGCGAGATCTTCTCCACCATGCGGTCGGAGAGCGTGTGGCCGACCTCGCGGGCCGCGCCCAGGATCTTGAGCGGGACGCCGGAGCTCTGGGCGAGGCAGGCGAGCGATTCCATGTCGGCCTCGACGAAGGCGCCGCCCAGGGTGGCGCCGGGTTGCAGGCAGCGCGGCGCGATCTTCTTGTCCAGGCCCATGGCCAGGGCCAGGTCGTCGGAGTTGGCGCCCACGCGCTCGCACAGCGTGGAGAGCTCGTTGATGAACGAGATCTTGGTTGCGAGGAAGGCGGTGGAGGCCTGGCGCACCAGCTCCGCCGTCTCGTGGCTGGTGACGATGACGGGGACGCCGCGTAGCGCCAGCGGGCGGTAGAGGTGCTTGAGGGCGAGCACGGCGGAGTGCGAGGAGGCGCCGAGCACGATGCGGTCGGGCCAGTTGAAGTCTTCGACGGCGCAGCCGTCGGTGAGGAACAGCGGGTGCGAGACCACGGGGCGCTGGTCCTTGGCCGCGCGCAGCTTCTGCTCGATCTTGGCGGCGGTGCCTACGCCCACCGGGGTCACGATGGCCAGGATGGCTTCCTTGGGAGCGACGCGCCCGACTTTCTCCGCCGCCTCCGGAGCGTAGCGGGGCGTGTCCTCGGCCAGCATCACCACGTCCGCCTTCTCGGCGAAGTTGGCAAAGCTGGTGGAGTAGGTGAGGCGGCCGGCGCGCACGTTGCGCCGGATCATCTCCTTCAGGTCCTTCTCGTGGTAGGAGATGAGGCCGCGGGCCAGGCGCTCCACGCGGGCGGTGTCGTCGTCATAGCAGGTGACGGGCGCGCCGAAATCCGAGAGGCACGCCGAAACCACCGTTCCCAGATATCCTGCGCCGTAGACTGCGATGTGCATGAGCCTGCTTTCTTCCCCGGGGGAAACGACTGTTTGTAGTCTTTTGCGAGGTTCATGCGCAATGCGAAAGAAGACCATGACCTTCCGCGACGGAAGCGGGTAGGAACACTCCTACTTTTCTTTGGTCTTTATCGTTGCGGCTTGGAGGCGAGGGCGCGGCCGAGCAGAACCGGGGCGAGGTCGATCCAGTGGCTGGCGCGGCCCTCGCGCACGAAGGTAAGCTCTTCCACGCGGGCGCCGCGAAGACCGCGATAGGCGCTCCAGCGCAGGCGAGCCAGCT
>CBRAFF010000075.1:0-6831 GCA_967755155.1 uncultured bacterium | reverse complement strand
GTATTCCCCGAAGACCTTGCGCATGGCGTCGGAGATCTCGCCCACGGTGGCGTAGCTCTCGACCGCATCGAGGATGCGGGGCATCAGGTTGTCGCGCGAGCCCGCGGCGGCTTCGACGACCTGGAGCGCAGCCTTCCACTTCTTCTGGTCGCGGCGGGCGCGCAGCGCTCGCAGCCGCTCCACCTGGTTGCGCTCGAGGGACGGGTCGATGCGCTGGATGGGGACCGACTTCCCTTCCTCCATCTGGAAGCGGTTCACGCCCACCACCACGGAGCGCTCGCCGTCGATGGCGCGCTGCTGCTGGTAGGCGGCGTTCTGGATCTCCTGCTGGATGTAGCCGCGCTCGATGGCCTTGAGCATGCCGCCCAGGGCGGCGATCTTCTCGAGATAGGCCTGGGCCGCGGCCTCGATCTGGCTGGTGAGCGTTTCGACGGCGTAGGCGCCGGCCAGCGGATCCACAGTATTGGGCACGCCGGATTCGTAGGCCAGGACCTGCTGGGTGCGCAGGGCGATGCGCGCGGCCTCCTCGGTGGGCAGGGCGAGGGCCTCGTCGAAGCTGTTGGTGTGCAGCGACTGCGTGCCGCCCAGAATGGCGGCCAGCGCCTGCAGCGTGGTGCGAACGATGTTGATCTCCGGCTGTTGCGCGGTCAGGGTGGAGCCGGCGGTCTGGGTGTGGAAGCGCAGCATCCAGGAGCGCGGGTTCCTGGCGTGGAAGTCTTCCCGCATGATGCGCGCCCACATGCGCCGGGCGGCGCGGAACTTGGCCACCTCCTCGAGAAAATCGTTGTGGGCGTTGAAGAAGAAGGAAAGGCGGGGAGCGAACTGGTCGACGTCGAGGCCGGCCTCGAGTGCGGCGCGTACGTAGGTGACGCCGTTGGCCAGAGTGAAGGCCACTTCCTGCACCGCGGTGGAGCCGGCCTCGCGCATGTGGTAGCCGGAGATGGAGATGGTGTTCCACTCCGGCAGCTCGCGCTCGGCCCAGGCAAACATGTCGGTGATGACGCGCAGGGCATGCTGCGGCGGATAGATGTAGGTGCCGCGGGCGATGTACTCCTTGAGGACATCATTCTGCACGGTGCCGGAGAGCTTGGGGATGGCCAGGCCCGAGCGGCGCGCCACCGCGACGTAGAGCGCCAAGAGAATAGAGGCTGTGGAGTTGATGGTCATCGAAGTGGAGACTTTCGTCAGGTCGATGCCGTGGAAGAGGCGCTCCATGTCCTCAATGGAATCGATGGCCACGCCGACTTTGCCCACTTCGCCCGCGGCCAGGGGGTGGTCGGAGTCCATGCCCATCTGCGTGGGCAGGTCGAAGGCGACGGAGAGGCCGGTGGTGCCGTGGGCCAGCAGGTAGCGGTAGCGCTTGTTGGATTCCTCGGCGTCGCCCATGCCGGCGTACTGGCGCATGGTCCAGAGGCGCCCGCGGTAGGCGGTGGGCTGGATGCCGCGGGTGTAGGGATAGTCGCCGGGATAGCCGGGGCCGGGCGCCTTCACGTCGGCGGGGGTGTAGAGGGGACGCATGCCGGCGGAGGCGGGCTTCTGGTCGCGTGCGGGCGGCTTGGCTGCGGTCTTCTTCACGGGTGAGATTCTAGCAGGCAGCAATTAGCGGTTAGCAGTTAGCAATTGGCAATCAGCCAAAACCAGGTCGCTACCCGCCAGTTACCAAGTGCTAATTGCTAATTGCTTCTGCTACCATCGACGGCTGAAAACGTGCGCGTTGCTGCGCGCTTGAGAACACATGAAAGACACGCTGGGAGTGCTGTTGGCGGGGGGCGCGGGGGAGCGGCTGTATCCGCTGACGCGGGACCGCGCCAAGCCGGCGGTGACCTTCGGCGGCATCTACCGCATCATCGACTGCACGCTCTCCAACTGCATCAACAGCGACCTGCGCAAGGTGTACATCCTGACGCAGTACAAGGCGCTCTCGCTGAACCGGCACATCCGCGAGGGCTGGAACATCGTGGCCCGCGATTTGGGAGAGTTCATCGAGATCCTGCCGCCCATGAAGCGGGTGAGCGAGAACTGGTACCTGGGGACGGCGGACGCGGTCTACCAGAACATCTACTCCATCGGGGCGGAGCAGCCGCGGCGGGTGCTGATCCTTTCCGGCGACCACATCTACAAGATGAACTACGAGCGCATGCTGCAGCAGCATGAGGAGGCGAACGCCGACGTCACCTTGGCCACCATCCTGGTGGATCCCGGCGAGTGCTCGCGGCTGGGAGTGGTGGAGATCGACGGCCAGGGACGCGTTCTGGGCTTTGTGGAGAAACCGCCGTCGACCGAGCTGCGCTCGCCCTACAACCCGCGCATGATCTCGGCGTCGATGGGCGTGTATCTGTTCAACACCGAGGTGCTGCTGGCCGTCCTGTTGAAGGACGCCGAGGACCCCAACTCCACGCACGACTTCGGGCATGACATCCTGCCCAAGATGGTGGAGGAGTACCGGGTGCAGTCCTTCAACTTCGTGGACGAGAACAAGACGGAGGCGCTCTACTGGCGCGACGTGGGGACGCTGGAGGCCTTCTACGAGGCCAACATGGACCTGATCGCGGTGTCGCCGGTGTTCAACCTCTACGACAAGGCGTGGCCCGTCCGGACGTTCCAGCGGCAGTACCCGCCGGCCAAGTTCGTCTTCGGCGACCCGGGACGGATGGGAATGGCGGTGGATTCCATCGTCTCCATGGGCTGCATCCTTTCGGGCGGGACGGTGCGCAACAGCGTGCTCTCCCCCGACGTGCGCGTGAACTCCTACACCGAGGTGGATTCGAGCATCCTGTTCTCGCACGTGAACGTGGGGCGGCACTGCCGCATCCGCAAGGCCATCCTGGACCGCGACGTGGAGATCCCCGAGGGCACCGAGATCGGCTACGACACCGCCGCCGACAAGCAGAAGTATTTCGTCACCGAGAGCGGCATCACCGTGGTCACCCGCGACTATTCCCTGTTCGAGAGCCCGGTGACGGCGGACTACTTCACGAGTGAGTAGGGATCCTTCGACTCGCTCCGCTCGCTCAGGATTTCGGCTGCGGGCTCCCGCTCGGCTGCGCCTTGCTCACGCCCGCAAAGCGCCTCAACTTCACGTCGGAGTAGAGGCGTAGGTTCCCTTTTTGTTCGCCCATGATGGAGGGCCTCTGGGCGCCCTGCTACAATGCCCCGATTCCTGGATTTCGGCGAACTTTCGGCTCCCAGATTCCGTATCTTATGGCGTTAGGAATTCGGCCCGGGAGCGCATAGGAGTGCTGGTTGGACGACGCCCAAGCCGTAGCCGCCCTGCTCCGTCGCTGCCTGGCGGGCGACGCCGCGGCGTGGGAGAGGCTCGTGGAGCAGAACAACCGGCGCATCTTCAACCTGTGCTATCGCTTCACCGGGTCGCGGGATGAGGCCGAGGACCTGACCCAGGAAGTCTTCATCAGAATGTACCGGACCCTGAGCAGCTACGACGTGCAGCGCGGCGCCTTCACCACCTGGGTGACCACGGTGACCCGCAACCTGCTGGTGGACCACTTCCGCAAACGCAAGATGGACCGCATGACGGAATCGCTCGACGCCGGTTCCGGGCCCGAGGAAGAAGGCCTGAGCCTGGCGGAGAAGCTGGCCGACGGCGGAGTGTCGCCTGACCGGCACGTGGGGCGGCGCGAGACCCAGGAGCTGGTGCAAAAAGCGCTGGAGAAGCTTTCACCGGAGCTGCGGGAGGCGGTGATCCTGCGCGACCTGCAGGACATGGATTACAGGGAGATCGCGCAGGCGCTGAACGTCCCCGAGGGCACGGTGAAATCGAGGATCAACCGCGGGCGCACGGAACTGGCGCGCCTGCTGCAACGTACTCATAGACAGGTGAACTGAGATGACGGGCGAAGACACAACCCGGACGCAGGGAGAAGCGATGAACTGCGCCCAGTTCGAAGCCCTGCTGGCGGAGGCGCTGGACGGCGCCCTGGCCGCCGGGGAGCGCGAGCGGTTCGACGCCCACGGCGCGGCGTGCGCCGACTGCGGCCCGATGTACGCGGACGCGGCCGCCGGGATTAGCTGGATGAAGTCGCTGGAAGAGGTGGAGCCGCCGCGCAACCTGGTGCGCAACATCCTGATCGCGACCAGCGGGCAGAAGGCGGAGGCCGAGGTGGCCGCGGCCGGTGAGCCCGGCCAGAGCTGGACCCCGGGATGGTTGAAACAGGCCTTGTTCCCCTTCTATGCCACGGTGCGGCAGCCGAGGTTCGCCATGTCGGCGGCCATGGCGTTCTTCTCCGTATCCCTGATGCTGCAGGTGACGGGAGTGCAGCTGAGCGACCTGCGGTTCCTGGACCTGCGGCCCAGCGCGCTGCAGAGCAGCGCGGTGCGCAGCTACAACGAGACCAGCTCCAAAGTGGTGAAGTACTACGAGAACATCCGGCTGGTGTATGAGATCCAGACGCGGATGCAGGAATTGAAGGACGCGGCGCAGCCCGACCCCCAGGCCCAGCCCGCGGCGCCCCCGAAAGACGACAAGAAGAACAACGACACCAGCGGCCAGCCCGACCCGGAGAAGGAGAAGCGTTACAGCCGGGAGAGCGGGGAGCTGGTGCTGGCGTCGGCGCGGACAGCGCGCCCCAGCCAGCCAGGAGTTTGGATTCATCCCAGGAGACAGGCATGAACTGTGCGATCCATCCTGAAGTAGCCGGCGCTGCATTCTGCCGGACCTGCGGCAAGGCGCTGTGCGAGGAGTGCAAGCGCGACGTTCGCGGGGTGATCTATTGCGAGGAGTGCATCGCGACGCGGCTGGCGGGCACGGCGCCGGGAGTGGCCGCGCCGGGCGCCGGCAACCCGGTGCTGGCGGCGCTGCTGGGGTTCATCCCCGGCGTGGGCGCGATGTACAACGGCCAGTTCGCCAAGGGCATCGTGCACGTGATCATCTTCGCCCTGCTGATCACGCTGGCGGATTCCGGGCAGTACGAGGCGCTGTGGGGAATCCTCATCATGTTCTTCTTCTTCTACCAGGTGTTCGACGCCCACCGCACGGCCAAGGCGAAGCTGCTGGGCCAGCCGGTGCCGGACGACCCACTGGGGCTGAGCCGCGGCCTGTGGGGCACGGGCGACGCGGCGGGCGCCTTTTCCAACGTGCCCATCGGGGCCGTGGTGCTCATCGGGCTGGGCGTGCTTTTCCTGCTGAGCAACGCAGGCATCTTCCACTGGAACTGGGTGGGCCGGCTGTGGCCGCTGATCCTGATCGCACTGGGCATCCGCATGTACATGCGCCGTTCGGCGGCGGGACGATAGGGAGGAACTGCTTTGGAGAACTACGTGAGAAACCGGGCTTGCCGGTGCGTGCGCTGCATGGCGTGGGACATGATGGGCGCCGCCATGCTCATCACCCTGGGAGTGCTGTTCCTGCTCTCCACCATGGCGCACATCCGGTTCCACAACACCTTTCCGGTGGTGCTGATCGTCATCGGAGTGATGCTGTTCCTGCGCTCGACCGGCTCGACCGCCGGACACATTCCACCGGGCGGCGCGGCTGCGGGCACGCTTCCGCCGCCCAGCACCCCCGACACCCCAGAGACAAAGGACCCAACTCATGGCTAACGAAATCCAAACCCCGCGTCCGCGCTCTTATTTCGGCCCCATTGTGCTCATCAGTGTGGGCGTGGTCTTTCTTCTCATCAACGCCGGAGTGCTGAGCTGGGGCGGGTTCGGCTGGTACTTTGCGCGCTACTGGCCGCTGCTCATCATCCTCTGGGGAGTGATGAAGCTGGTGGAGTACTACCAAGCGCGGAACGAAGGGCGTCCGGCGCCGGGGATCGGCGGGGGCGGGATCGTGCTGCTGATCTTCCTGATCCTGTTCGGGATGATGGCCACGCAGGCCACCCGCGTGAACTGGCCGGTGCTGGGCGATGAAATCGACCTGGGGGACGACTTTCCCTTCGCCTTCGGCACGCGCTACACCTTCAACCAGCAGATCGACCAGGATTTCCCGGCGGGCGGGAGCCTGCGGGTGTCGCTGGACCGCGGCGACATCAAGCTGCGGGCAGGGACGGACGATAAGCTGCACGTGACGGTGCGCAAGTCGGTGCTGGCGAGCTCGGCGAGCGATGCCGAGCGGACCAATACCAGCATGACACCGGTGATCAACGTGTCGGGCAACGAAGTGGTCATCAGCATCGCCAACTACAGCCGGGGCAGCGCCATGGACCTGGAAATCCAGGTACCGCGAAAAGCGGTGGCCGACCTGATGACCCTGCGGGGCGACGTGGAAGTGCAGGGACGCGAGGGCAACGTGAAGGCGCACACCTCGCGCGGCGACGTCAACGTGGAAGACGTGACGGGGAACGCTGACATCCATCTGCGGCGCGGCTCGATGCGGGCGCGCAAGGTGACCGGCGACGTGGATGTGGAAGGTCGGGTGAACGATTCGAACGTCTCCGAGATCGGCGGAACGGTGAACCTGCACGGCGAATTCTTCGGGACCATGAGCGTGGGCAAGGTGGCCAAGACGGTGCGCTTCAAGTCCTCGCGCACCGACCTGGAGATCGGAGGGCTGGACGGCGACATGGTCATGGAGATCGGCGACATGCGGGCGCGGGGGGTGAGCGGGAACTTCCGCATCGTGACCCGAGCCAAGGACATCCACCTGGAAGACGTGCATGGCGAGATCAAGGTGGATAACAACCATGGCGACGTGGAGTTGAGCGGCGGGAAGCCCCCGGCGGGAGCCGTGGACATCACCAACGACCACGGGCAGATCCGGGTGGAACTGCCGGCCAAGGCCAGCTTCCAGATGAACGCCCGCACCGAGCACGGGGACATCCAGTCGGATTTCGGCGAGCTCAAGGTGGAGGACCAGGGCCGGGAGTCCAAGGC
>CBRAFF010000074.1:0-6860 GCA_967755155.1 uncultured bacterium | reverse complement strand
GGAACGCCATGCCCCTACTGCGCCTCCCACCCCAAAGCAGCTGCCGCTCCGGCCTGGAACTCTACCTCGCTCCTGGTTCCCTGCCCGAAGTGCGGCCAGCCCATCACTCTCGGCGACGCCACCCCATGCCCGCACCTGGCCAGGCCGGCCGGCCTCCCGGGCTGAGCGGCGCAGCCATATCTGCTTGCGCGGCTTGACTTTAACGCGGCACCGCGATATTTTCCCGATGCCTCCAGGAATGCTTCCCGGGCGTCCCGGCAGAGAGAAAGGTTTCCCGCATGCAACGGATGATCACCTTCACCACCGACTTCGGCTCGAGCGACCACTACGTGGGCGCCATGAAGGGGGTGATCCTCACCATCAATCCGGGGGCGCAACTGGTGGACATCTGCAACTCCGTCCACTCCTACGACGTGCTGGACGGCGCCCTCACCATCGCCCAGGCCTATCGCTACTTCCCCACCGACAGCGTGCATCTGGTCATCGTGGATCCGGGGGTGGGCAGCTCGCGGCGCCCGCTGCTGGTCACCGGCGAAAAGCACGTCTTCCTGGCGCCGGATAACGGCGTGCTCTCCCTGGTCTACGAGCAGGAGGAGCGCCTTTCGGTGCGGCACATCACCGCCTCGCACTACTTCCTGCAACCCACCAGCAACACCTTCCAGGGCCGCGACCTGTTCGCCGCGGTCGCCGGCTGGTTGAGCAAGGGAGTGGAAACCTCCAAGTTCGGCGACGAGATCACCGACTTCGTGCGCTTTGCCGCCCCCAAGCCCAAACCCATCAATGACAACCTGATGAAGGGCGTGGTGCTCAAGGTGGACAAGTTCGGCAACCTCATCACCAACTTCACGCCCAAGGATCTTCCCCGGCTGTTCGACGCAGCCACCCCGCCGGCGTTCAAGGTGCTGATCGGCAAGAGCGAGGTCACGCGTCTGCGCACGGCATATGCCGATGGCGCCGCCGGCGAGGTCTTCGCCATCCTGGGCAGCATGGGATTCCTGGAGATTGCCACGCATCGCGGCCAGGCGGCGCGCGTCCTGGGCGCCGACAAGGGTTCCGACGTCGGCGTGCTCTTCGAAGAGGGCGCTGCTGCCGCCGCGCCTGCCGCGCCCGCAGCGGGATAACTTCTCGCGCGCGGGCAGTTCGCCCGCTGCTCACCCTGATGTCATCCTGAGCCCGCGCTGCGGGCGAAGGACCTTGCGTTTGCTTGTGCGGGGCGCTCGCCTACGGATTCTTGGGCTTGGGACGCGCGTAGCGGTCCATCTCCGAGGTCCACTGCAGGAAGCGCAGCAACTGAACGCGCTCCCGCCACATGAATCCCCAGAACTCGAGAAAGCCGATCTTGTTCATCTTCAGGCCGGCGTAGGTCTCGATGCGCCACTTAAGGTAGGGACTGCGCCAAGGCGCCAGGCGGTGGCCGCGGGTCGAGTTCCACAGGAAGCGGAGGATGTAGTTCATGAGAATTGCCGATTGCCGATTTTCGATTGCCGATTTGAGATTCCGGTGGAAGTGGGAGGGTGGCGCCCCTGTCTTCCAATCGGAAATCGGCAATCGTCAATCGTAAATCCAATATACTCGAAGCCATGGGTGACGCGGGCAACCGGCAGGCGGCTGAAGACCACTACTACAGCGCGCTCGACCTCTACGCCGAGGGCCGCCACGACGAGGCCATCGAGCAGTACAAGCAGGCCCTCGAGCTGGACGCCGCTTTCACCGACGCCATGCACGGGCTGGCCCGCGCCTATCAGGACCTGGACCGCCTGGACGACGCCATCGAAGTCGCCAAGCGCATCTCCGCGCTCGACCCCAACGACATCCTGGCCCACACCAGCCTCTCCATCCTGTACCAGAAGAAAGGGATGGTCCCCGAGGCCGAGGAAGAGGGCAACAAAGCGCGCATCCTGGGATGGAAGCAGCAGCTAAAGGAGAAGGGATAAGAAGTTTACGGTTAACGGTTTACGGTTGACAGTTGAACCACAAGTGACAGGCAGGGCGACGTGCAGTCTTTCTTCTTAACCGTGAACCGTAAACTGTGAACCGTGAACTTTTCTAGATCTCGTACTTCTTCACCAGATGCCGGAATGAGCGGTAGGAAAGCTTGAGCAACTCGGCGGCGCGAGTCTGGACGCCTTCCGACTGGCGCAGGGCCGACTCGAGCAGGGACTTCTCGATGGAAGCCACGTAGCGCTCCATGTCGATGCCGTCGGCGGGAATGGCGGCGGGCGCCGGCCCTCCCGCCGTGCGCGCCTTGGAGCGCTCCGCCGGGAGCTCGACGTGCAACTGCTCGGAAGTCTCCAGGGCCACGGCGCGCTCCACGGTGTTCTCCAACTGGCGCACGTTCCCGGGCCAGTCGTAATCGCGCAGCGCTTCCAGTGACTGCGGCGTGACGCGCACGATGCTCTTCCCTGCCGCCGGCGCGTACTTCTTCAGGAAGTGGATGGCGAGCAACGCGATGTCCTCGCGGCGCTCGCGCAGCGGCGGGACCACGACGGGAATGACGCTGAGCCGATAGTAGAGGTCTTCGCGAAAGCCGCCGGCGCTCACCAGCTCGTCCAGGTCTTTGTTGGTGGCGGAGATGACGCGCACGTCCACCGGCACCTCCTGCGTCCCTCCCACCGGCCGCAGGCAGCGCTCCTGCAGCACGCGCAGCAACTTCACCTGCATGGCGGGCGTGGTCTCGCTGATCTCGTCGAGGAACAGGGTGCCGCCGCTCGCCGCCTCGAACAGGCCGCTCTTGTTCTGGCTGGCGCCGGTGAAGGCGCCCTTCACGTAACCGAAGAGCTCGCTCTCCAGCAGGGTCTCGGGAAACGCGCCGCAGTTGACGGAGACGAAAGGCTCGCCGGCGCGAGGCGAGCAGGCGTGCACGGCGCGGGCCACCAGCTCCTTCCCCGTGCCGCTCTCGCCCCGGATGACGATGGTGGAACCGGTGGAGGCCACGGTGCGGATGGTCTGCTTCAGCCTCTCCATGGGCGGGCTGGTGCCGATGATGTTCTCCAGCGAGTTGCGGCTGGCGGCATCGCGGCGGAAGGCGAAGTTCTGCTGGCGCAGCGCCAGTTTTTCCGCGCCCAGGGTGATGGCGGCCTTCACGTCCTCCAGCAGCGCCGGGCCCTTGCGGATGAAGTGGAAGGCGCCCGCGTTCAGCGCCTGGATGGGAGTCTCGGAGTCGTCGAGCGCGGTGATCAGCAGCACCAGCGAGTCGGGGGAGACCTGCCGGGCGTGGCGCAGCACTTCCAGGCCGTCGGTGGAAGGCATGCGCACGTCAGTGACGATCATGTCGTAGAGCGCGCCGTCGATCTTGCGTTTGGCCGCCGCGCCCGAATTCACCGTCTCCACCCGGTGGCCTTCCTTGCGCAGCGCCAGGTCCAGCATCTCGCAGATGGAGCGCTCGTCGTCGCAGAGCAGGATGTTAGCCATGGCTCGCCTTGGCCGCGGCCGGCTCCGCTTCTGCCGCCGGCTCCGGCGCGCGCTTCAGCTCCAGCGTGAACTCCGCGCCCTCCCCCGGCCCGGAACGCGCCCAGATCTTCCCATCGTGCGCCTGCACGATCTGGTACACGATGGCCAGCCCCAGCCCCGTGCCGCCGTCGAACTGGGTCTGGAAGGGCTCAAAGACTTTGTCCATCTGGTCGGAGGCCAGCCCGTGACCGGTATCGGCGAAGCTGATCTGCCAGTTGTCGTCCACGCTGCGCAGCGAGACGGTGAGGCGGCCGCCCTCGGGCATGGCCTGCAGCGCGTTCTCGCAGATGTTCCAGAAGACCTGCTTCATGCGGTCGCCGTCCACGCGGGCAAAGGCGGGGCCGGGTTCCAGCCGGCGCACCACCTCCACCGGCGCCTTCCCCGGCCGGTTCTCCAGCAGGGTGAGGGTGTCCTCGAGCAGCGGCACCAGGTCCACGCAGGCGAACTCGAGCTTCTTCTCGCGCGAGTAGGTGAGGAAGTCGGAGATGATGGTGTTCAGGCGCTGCGATTCGCGAGTGACGATCTCTACCATGCTGCGCTGTTCGTCGTTGAGGGTGGAGATCTCGGAGAGCAGCTTCACCGAGCCGGCGATGGAGGAGAGCGGGTTGCGGATCTCATGCGCGATGCCCGCCGCCATGCGGCCCACCGCGGCCAGCCGGTCGCGCATGCGCACCTCGCGCTCCAGCCGCCGGAGCTCGGTCAGGTCGGAGAAGGCGTACACGTACCCCAGGGTGCCGCGCTCGGGCACGGTCAGCGGCGAGGCGGTGATGCTGAAGGTCTTCTCCCGGCCGGTGGGGGTGAGCGAGCGCACTTCGCCCTGGATGGCGGAGGAGGCCACGTCGGGCAGGCGGTCGAGAAAGAGTTTCGACACCGGCTGCCCCTGGACCTCGCGGCCGCGGCGCTCCAGCAGCGCCTGCCCGGGGGCGTTGAGTAGCGTGACGCGTCCTTCCAGGTCGGTGGTGATGACGCCGCCGCGCATGGAGTTGATGATGTTCTCGTGCAGCGCTTCCAGCTTTTCCAGCGCTCCGCTCTTGTCCTGCAGCTGCACGTCCACCTGCCGCAGCTTGGTGGTCAGGCTGCTGGAGAGATAGGCCACCGCCATGAAGGCGAAGAGGTTGATGAAGATGATGGCCTGCAGCGTCTTGGGATCGGGCCGGGTGGTGGCGTAGGAACGGATGACCTCGAAGTACGCCAGCTCCAGGGTGGCTCCGAAGAAGATGAACGACAGCGCCGCCACCAGGTAGGCCCAGGCGCGGGAGAGCACGATGCTGGCGATGATGATGACCAGCGGGTACAGGAAGTTGAAGGGAGTGTCACTGCCGCCCGCCAGGTAGACCACGGCGGTGACGAAGACCAGGTCGGCCAGGATCTGCAGCCGCGACTGCATGCGGTAGTCGTCCCAGATGGTGAGCAGGAGGGCGTAGAAGACGGAGATCGTGTACCAGAGCACGATCACGCTGACGAACCCGAACTCGCTGATGTTGTTGGCGGTGAGGCGGATGATGGCCAGGCCGATGCCCAGCAGGAAGGTGATGACGATGATGCGCACCTTCACCAGCCAGGTCAGCCAGGTGCGCTCGTTGAACTGCGATCCGTTTCCTGTGGTCATGGGCCCGGCTCCACGCGGCGAAGTGCGGCCGGCGAAGCCGCCAGACACCCCGCCGCACGCAAGCTGCGGTGCAGGGGATGCAGTTCCGCGCCTACCCTGCCAGCTTTCCGATCATGGCGAACAGCGGCATGTACAGGGAGATGACGATGCCGCCGACCGCGATGCCCAGGAAGCCGATGAGCATGGGCTCCATCAGGGTCAGCAGGTCCTTGGTCGCGGCGTCCACCTCTTCCTCGTAGAAGTCCGCGATCTTCGACAGCATGGCGTCCATGGCGCCCGTGGCCTCGCCCACGCCGATCATCTGCGTCACCATGTTGGGGAAGACGCCGCTCTCCTTCAGCGGATCCACGATGGTGCGGCCTTCCTCGATGGCCTTGCGCACCTTCATCAGCGCCTCTTCCAGCACGGCGTTGCCCGAGGTGCGGGCGGTGATGGAGAGCCCCTCCAGGATGGGCACGCCTGAGGTGATCAGCGTCCCCAGCGTCCGGGTGAAGCGCGCCACCGCGATCTTGCGCAGCAGCATGCCGACCACCGGCAGGTTGAGCATCAGCTTGTCGAAGAAGTAGCGGCCCCCCTTGGTCCCGCGGATCTGCTTGACGGCGAAGAACGTGCCCACCAGGAACAAGATGCCGACCCACCAGAACCGCCCCATGAACTTGCTGGTGCCCATCACGATGCGGGTGGGCAGCGGCAGCTCCACGCCCAGGCCGGCGAACAGGTTGGCGAAGATGGGGACGACGAAGATCATCAGCGCGCCCACCACCAGCACGGCCATGGAGATGACCGAGACCGGGTAGATGAGCGCCGACTTGACCGCGCCTTTCAGCTTGACGGCCTTTTCCACGTATCCGGCCAGGCGCTGCAGGATGACGTCCAGAATACCGCCGGTCTCGCCCGCCTCGATCATGTTGGTCGTGAGGTCGTCGAAGATCTTGGGATAGCCCTTCATGGCGTTGGCCAGCGTGGCGCCACCCTCCACCGTGGTGCGCACGCCGGTCAGGCACTTCTGGAAAGCGGGGTTCTCCTGATTGGCGGCCAAAATCTCCAGACACTGCACCAGGGGAAGTCCGGCGTCGATCATCACTGAGAACTGACGGAAGAAGATGGCGATGTCCTTGACCGCCACCTTGCCCGAGCCGAAGGTGGGCATGGCGAACTCTTTGCCCTTCTCCTTGATGGGGCCGGGCGTGATGCGCTCGCGGCGCAGGCTGGCGGCCAGCGCCTGCTTGTTCTCGGCGTTGCGTTCACCTTGGACCGCCTTGCCCGCTGCGTCGGTTCCCTTGAATGTGAAGACTGGCATCTGGGCCTCCTTGGCCGGTTTCCCGGCCTCCACGATTCCTTACTTGCGTACCGGCACGGGGGCTCCCTTGGTCAATCCCGCGCCGCGGTTGATCATCTCATTCAACTCGTCCTGCATGGACGAGCGCTGGATCGCCGTGTCCAGCGTGATCTGCTTCTGGAAGTAGAGCGAGGCCAGCGACTGGTTGAAGGTCTGCATGCCGAACTTGTCCTGGCCGGCCTGCATGGCGGAATAGACCTGGTGGATCTTGTCCTCGCGGATGAGGTTGCGGACCGCGGCGTTGGGCACCAGGATCTCCATGGCCATGCACCGACCCTGGCCGCCCGGCTTGGGCAGCAGCGCCTGACAGCAAATCCCCTCCAGTACCAGGGAAAGCTGGGCGCGGATCTGCGACTGCTGGTGGGAGGGGAAGACGTCGATGACGCGGTTGATGGTGGAAGCCGCGGAGTTGGTGTGCAGGGTGCCGAAGGTCAAGTGGCCGGTCTCGGCGATGCGCAGCGC
>CBRAFF010000073.1:0-6895 GCA_967755155.1 uncultured bacterium | reverse complement strand
AACTGAGTACTGAGTACCGAGAACTGTTTTCTATGTTTGAAAAGCTGGCCAACATTTTCCGCATCCCGGACCTGCGCAAGCGTGTGCTGTTCACGCTGGCGATGCTGGCCGTGTACCGCCTGGGGTCGCACATCCCCACACCGGGCATCAACGCCGATGCGCTGCGGAGCTTTTTCGAGGGCCAGGCGGGGACCGCGTTCGGCTACCTCGACCTGTTCGCCGGCGGCAACCTGCGGCGCTTCACCGTGTTCGCGCTGGGCATCATGCCCTACATCACCGCCTCCATCATCCTGCAGCTCATGGGGGTGCTGTACGAGCCGCTGGCCAAGCTGCAGAAAGAGGGCGAGCTGGGGCGGCGAAAGATCACGCAATACACGCGCTACCTGACCGGGGTGCTGGCCGCGGCGCAATCGCTGGGCATCGCCTTCACGCTGCAAAAGAGCGGCGCCGGGCTGGTGACGGACCCCGGACCCGCCTTCCTGGCCATGACCGTGCTCACTCTGACCACGGGCTCGGTGTTCATCATGTGGCTGGGCGAGCAGATCACGGAGCGCGGCATCGGCAACGGCATGTCGCTGCTCATCTTCGCCGGCATCGTGGTGGGCCTGCCCGGCGCCATCATGGACCTCTACCAGAAGTGGAACACCCAGGCCTGGGGAGCGTTCACCGGGCCCGCCATGATCCTGCTGCTGGGGCTGATGCTGGTGGTGGTGGCCTTCATCATCTTTGTGGAGCGCAGCGAGCGGCGCATCCCGGTGCAGTACGCCAAGCGCGTGGTGGGACGCAAGGTGATGGGCGGCCAGTCCACCCACCTGCCGCTGCGGGTGAACACCGGCGGCGTGATGCCGGTGATCTTCGCCTCCTCCATCCTCTCCATCCCGCTGACCTTCGGCAGCCTGCTCAAGGACAAGCCGGTCATCGGCCCCATCCTCGCCCAGATCGGCTACGGCGAGCCCTTCCACTACATGCTGTTTGCCATCGGCATCATCCTGTTCGCCTACGTGTACGTATCCATCGTGATGGAGCCCAACAAGGTGGCCGACGACATGCGCAAGTATGGCGGGTTCATCCCCGGCATCCGGCCCGGCCGACGCACCGCCGACCACATCAACGACATCCTGACGCGCATCACGCTGGTGGGAGCGCTCTACCTGGTCCTGGTCTCCCTGATCCCGGAGTTCATGATCCAGGGCATCCACTTGAACCATCTTCCCTGGGGCCTGGGCGACTTCTTCCAGAACTTCCCCACCTGGGTCACCAACGGATTGAACGTGAACTTTTACTTTGGTGGGACTTCGCTGCTCATCGTGGTGGGCGTAGCCATGGACACGGTCAACCAGGTCGAATCGCAGCTCATCATGCGGCATTATGACGGCTTCACCCCGCGCAGCGGACGCATTCGCGGCCGCCGCGTCTGGTAGCGGGAAGAACGACGAAGGAGCACAACATGGCAGCGGATCCAAAGACTCGCAACATCGGCCCGGTCATCCTTCTGGGAGCGCCGGGAGCAGGCAAGGGCACGCAGGCCAAGCAGATGGTGGAACGCTACGGCATCCCGCAGATCTCCACCGGCGACATCCTGCGCGACCACGTGGCCCGCGGCACCGAACTGGGCAAGCAAGCCAAGGCCATCATGGAGTCCGGCGGGCTGGTCCCGGACCAGCTGCTGTTCGGCGTGGTGGAGGAGCGCCTGGGCCGCGCCGACTGCGCCCGCGGCTTCATCCTCGACGGATTTCCCCGCACCGTGCCCCAGGCCCAGTGGCTGGATACCTTGTTCGCCAAGAGCGGCGGGGCTCCGCTTGTGATCGATATTTCCGTGAGTTATAATCAACTACTGCAGCGGCTCACCGGGCGGCGTTCCTGTCCTACCTGCGGGCGGATCTACAACATCCACTTCCAGCCTCCGACCGTCCCCGACATTTGTAATGTGGACGGGGGCAAGCTGCAGACGCGCAAGGACGACACCGAGAAAGTGGTGTCGGAGCGCCTGAAGAACTACGAGCGGGACACGCTCCCCCTGACCGACTACTACGGCGGCAAGAAGCGCCTGCAGGTGGTGAAGGGCGATCAGGCAGCCGAGCAGGTGACCGCGGACGCCTTTGCGGCGGTGGATGGAGCGGCGGAGTGAGCATGGCGATCGTCTGCAAATCGCCCGCCGAGCTGCAGAAGATGCGGCGCGCCGGGCACGTGGTGCGCGAGGTGCTGGACGCGGTGAAAGCCGCGGTCGCGCCCGGCGTCACCACCATGGATCTGGAGCACGTGGCCGAGAAGAAGATGCAGGAGTTGGGGGCCACGGCGGCCTTCAAGGGATACAACGGCTATCCCTGCGTTCTTTGCACGTCGCTGAATGACGAGATCATCCACGGCATCCCTTCGGAGAAGCGGATGCTGAAGGAGGGCGACATCATCTCGCTGGACTTCGGCGCGGTGGTGGACGGCTATTACGGCGATTCGGCCATCACCGTCCCGGTGGGTGAGGTGAAGCCGGAGCTGAAGAAGCTGATGGAAGTCACGCAGGCCGCGCTGGACCGCGCCATCGAGAAGATGCTCATCGGCAACACCGTAGGCGACGTGGGCGCGGCGGTGCAGGAGCTGGTGGAGGCCAACGGCTTCAGCGTGGTGCGCGAGTTCGTGGGACACGGCATCGGCACCCGCATGCACGAGGACCCGCAGGTGCCCAACTTCGGCCTGCACGGACGAGGCCCGCGCTTGCGCGAGGGCATGGTGCTGGCCATCGAGCCCATGGTCAACGCCGGCGGGCCGGACGCCCGCGTGCTCGACGACCACTGGACCGCGGTCACCGCCGACGGCAGCCCCAGCGCTCACTTCGAGCATTCGGTG
The DNA here is from genome assembly GCA_967755155.1 of uncultured bacterium. Lineage (GTDB taxonomy): Bacteria > Acidobacteriota > Terriglobia > Terriglobales > Acidobacteriaceae > DASYVL01. Next base: position 4,054 of record CBRAFF010000073.1, on the reverse strand, counting down.
GCGGTGACCAAGGACGGCCCGCTGGTCCTGACGGTGTGACGGCGGCGGCGGAACGAAAGTTTGCGGTTGACGACTCGGTGCTGGCGACTCGGCGCCGAGAACAAGGAGTAGATGAGCAAAGAAGACGCGATTGAGGTCATGGCCACGGTGTTGGAGCCTTTGCCCAACGCCATGTTCCGTGTGGAGTTGGAGAACAAGGGGATCGCCCTGGTGCACGTTTCGGGCAAGATGCGGAAGAACTTCATCCGCATCCTGCCGGGCGACAAGGTCGCGGTGGAGCTTTCTCCCTACGACCTGACCCGCGGGCGCATCGTGTACCGATACAAATGACCGCGTTTCGCGGGCGTTTGAGCCCGCGGCGGTCATCCTGAGCCCAGCGGGCGAAGGATCCGGAGAGAGAAAAGGTTTATGAAAGTCCGAGCATCGGTAAAGAAGATTTGCGACAAGTGCAAGGTCATCCGCCGCCGCGGGGTGGTGCGGGTGATCTGCGAGAACCCCAAGCACAAGCAGCGGCAGGGGTAGAGGAGACAAGGTATGGCACGCATCGCCGGCGTCGATCTTCCGCGCAACAAGCACGTGGACATCGCGCTCACCTACATCTACGGCATCGGACATCCCCGGGCGCGGCGCATCGTGGCCACCGCCAAGGTCGATGGCATGAAGAAGGTCCAGGACCTGAACGAGGACGAGGTCAACCGCATCCGCCAGGTCATCGAGGGCGAGGGCGGGGTGGAAGGCGACCTGCGCAAGGACGTCTCCATGCACATCAAGCGGCTCATCGAGGTGGGCTCGTACCGCGGCTATCGTCACCGCCGCAACCTGCCGGTGCGCGGCCAGCGCACCCACACCAACGCGCGCACCCGCAAGGGCCCGCGCAAGGGCACCGTCGCGAACAAGAAGAAGACGGCAGCCAAGACTTAAGCAGGACGAGAGGGAACGGAAAGCATGGCCAAGAAAGAAGCTGCAGCCACCGCCGCCCCGGCGGCTGCGCCGGAGAAAAAGGGCAAGAAGAAGCAGTTCAAGAAGAAGGAACGGAAGAACGTTCCTTACGGGCTGGCGCACATCCAGGCCTCGTTCAACAACACCATCGTGACCATCACCGATCACGAGGGCCGGGTGATCGCCTGGAAGAGCTCGGGCTCGCTGGGCTTCCGCGGGTCGCGCAAGGGCACGCCGTTCGCGGCGCAACAGGCGGCCGCGGGCGCCGCCAACCTGGCGCGCGACCACGGCCTGCGCTCGGTGGACGTGAGGGTGAGCGGGCCGGGCTCGGGGCGCGAGTCGGCCATCCGCGCGCTTTCGGCCGCGGGCATCGAGGTGCGCACCATCCGCGACGTCACTCCGCTGCCGCATAACGGATGCCGGCCGCCGAAACGGCGGAGAGTGTAGAGAACAGTTTGGTTTGGGATCAGGAAGAAGGGCCGACGAGTCGGCCCGTAAACTGATCGACCCCGAAGTCAGGAAGAAGGAGAAGCATGGCACGCTACAAAGACGCAGTCTGCCGGCTCTGCCGGCGCGAGGGCATGAAGCTGTTCCTCAAGGGACCGAAGTGTTTCACCGAGAAGTGTCCCATCGAGAAGCGCAACTTCGCCCCCGGACAGCACGGCAAGGACCGCAAGGCGAAGATCGTGGGCTACGGCCTGCAGTTGCGCGAGAAGCAGAAGGCCAAGCGCATCTACTTCACGCTGGAGAAGCAGTTCCGCAACTACTTCGAGAAGGCGGCGAAGGCCAAGGGCGTCACCGGCGAGCAGTTGCTGCAGCAGTTGGAGCGCCGCCTGGACAACGTGGTCTACCGCCTGGGGTTCGGCATCTCGCGGCGGCAGGCGCGGCAACTGGTGCGCCACGGCCACATCGCCGTCAACGGGAGGAAGGTCAACATCCCTTCCTACCAGGTGAGCGTGAACGAAGAGATCTCGGTGCGCGAGAACAGCCGCAAGCTGGTGGCCATCGAGGTCGCGCAGGAGTTCACCAGCCACCAGCCGGCCGTCGCCTGGCTGCAAGTGGACCGCGAGAACTTCAAGGGACGCGTCTCGGCGCTGCCCAAGCGGGAGAACATCAATCTGCCGGTGAACGAGCAGCTCATCGTCGAGTTGTATTCGAAATAACGAGTTGGAAGTTCAACCATAGGAGCGAACCAGATGCTTTGGAAAGGCTTTCAGAAACCCAAACGCCTCGCGGCGGAGATGGAGACGCTGACCGACAAGTTCGGCCGCTTCTCCGCCCAGCCCTTCGAGCGCGGATTCGGCACCACCATCGGCAACGCCCTGCGGCGCGTGCTGCTCTCCTCCATCGAAGGCGCGGCGGTCACCGCGGTGAAGATCGAGGGCGTGCTGCATGAGTTCCAGTCCATCCCGGGCGTGGTCGAGGACGCCACCGACATCATCCTCAACCTGAAACAGGTCCCCTTCAAGCTGAACGGGGAAGGGCCGAAGGCCATTTACCTGCGCGGCGAGAAGCCGGGCGTGGTCACCTCGGGCATGATCGAGGCCGACGCCGACGTCGAGATCCTGGATAAGGACGTCTACGTGGCCACCATCAGCGAAGGCGGCAAGCTGGATATGGAGATGCGCCTCAAGCGCGGCCGTGGCTACGTTTCCGCCGACAAGAACTTCGAGGGCGACCTGGGCCTGGGCTTCATCCCCATCGACTCGGTGCACTCGCCGGTACGCAAGTGCAATTACGTGGTGGATGCCGCCCGCCTGGGGCAGATCACCGACTACGACAAGCTCACGCTCGAGGTCTGGACCAACGGGGCCATCACCCCGGGCGACGCCATCGGCCTGGGCGCCAAGCTCCTCAAAGACCACATGAACATCTTCATCAACTTCGAGGAAGAACTGGAGACGCAGGTCGGCAGCGACGACCGCAAGCCGGAGATCCGCAACGAGAACCTCAACCGCTCGGTGGAAGAGCTGGAGCTCTCGGTGCGCAGCTACAACTGCCTGAAGAACGCCAACATCCAGACCATCGGGGAACTGGTGCAGCGCAGCGAAGCCGAGATGCTCAAGACCAAGAACTTCGGCCGCAAGTCGCTGAACGAGATCAAGGAGATCCTGGCCAACATGGGGTTGAGCCTGGGCATGCGCATCGACGAGCAGGGCAACGCCGTCGCCGCCGCGCCCAGCACCGCTCCCGGCGTCCCCGCGGGCGGAGGCGAGCAGTACTAACAGAGCAGCTCCGAGCGGGAGCTCGGAGCTAGAAGCTAGAGGCTAGAAGCTGTCATGCGTCATCGAGTAGCAGGTTGGAAGTTGGGCCGTAACACCAGTCACCGGCGCGCGCTGCTGCGCAACCTGGTGACCTCGCTCATCCTGGAGGAGCGCATCGAGACCACGGTGCCCAAGGCCAAGGCCATGCGCCCGCACGTGGAGCGCATGATCACCCTGGGCAAGCGCGGCGACCTGGCATCGCGCCGCCGGGCGGCGGCGTACCTGATGACCGACGCCGCGGTGAAAAAGCTGTTCGACACCGTCTCGCCGCGCTTCGGCGACCGCGAGGGCGGCTACTTGCGCATCATCCATAGCGGATGGCGGCAGGGCGATGGCGGCGAGAAAGCCTTCATCGAGCTGCTGGGCTCGGAAAAGGTCATCAGCGCCAAGCGCGAGAAGCAGGCCGAGCGCCGCGCCAAGAAGGCCGAAGAGACCCGCAAGGCCATGGAAGAAGCCGAGGCCGAGGCCGAGCAGCAGAAGGCCGCCGCCGAGAGCGAGGGCGAAGGCGAGAAGTCGTAAGGCTGCTCGCTCGAGGCTCAGGTTACAACCCCAGTCCGCCCCTCCGCATCTTCTGCGAGGACGCTCCCGAACCCTGCGTGCGCAGGATATAATCCCGCCTATGAAGAGCTCCCGGATGCAGCGCTTTCTCTCCCTGGTCCTGATGATCTCCCTGCTGGTGTCGCAAGCCGTGGCCACTTGCGGCGGCGGCGGAGGCGGCGGCATGGGCGGCATGTCCCGCGGCAGTTCCGCCGACACGAACGCCAACCAGCCCACCTATCCCGTTCCCTGGAAGGTGGTCCAGCCCACCGACCCGCCGCTCAAGGAAGGGCTGGCGGTGTACTGGCTGCCCT